>CADCGS010000140.1 GCA_902801055.1 uncultured Ruminococcus sp.
GAATGTTCGGTTCGAGTGCAGAGCGGAACGGAGTGGAGCGACCGGCGCGAATTGACACCGGCGGCACGCCGGCGCTCCGCTCACTCTGCACCCGTAAGGAAGCTTCATAAGCCGCGACCGGTGTGCCTGAAATGATAGTTACGCATGGGATATACTTACAATACATCATTGTCGAAGCCGCTTCTGCCAAAAAAGTAAAGACCGCGACCGGCGGCGCGAAGCGAAGTGTGACAATAATTCCTCACTCCTAACTCCTAACTCCTAACTCATTCATTTCCAAATTCCAAATTTTTATAAATTCCATATTGAATTAAGGTTGCTGCGTGATTTTGTAAATGAGTATATTGAAAAAAAGAGAAAAATATTGTATAATCAGAATAGCATAAGAATGTGCCGCATTCAGGGTATGCCGTGCGGACTTGAGGCAATACCGCACAAAGAACGCCTTACGGCTTAGCACCACATCTGCTTGCCCTTTTTCCATCATTCTGCACAAAACTCGCTTGATAACCGTCAGGTTATTGACTCGTTTTGCACATTCTGACGAAAAAATTTGCGGCGCATCTGCGGCACTATCTTTGTGCGGTATTGCCTTGATTCGATAAAAAGGAAAGGATTGATCTTATGAGAATACTCATATTGTCAGCAACAACCGGAGGCGGACATATGGCTGCTGCAAATGCCTTGAAGGAATATGTCCTTATGAAGGATCCGTCCTCTACAGTACAGATCGCCGATACCATTGAATATGTCAGCCCTCTGCTTAATAAGGCTGTTACCGGGGGATATGTCTATCTCGTCAGAAACCAGCCGAAAATGTACGGCAGTATATATAAGAATTCCGATAAGGATGATACTACTGTAAATAAAACTATGGATATTACTACCAGCACACTTCGCAATAAGCTGCGCCCGCTGATAGAGGATTTCAACCCGGATATAATCGTCTCTACCCATGCATTCGCCGCTGAAATACTTACCGCTCTGAAAGCACATATCGGACTCAATATCCCGATTATCAGCATTGTTACGGATTTTGCACTGCATCAGGCTTATATCGCCGAGGGAGTAGATGCCTTTATCGTATCAAGCCGCGAAATGGTCGCTCAGGCGGTCGAGAGGGGTATAGACCGCGTCAGGGTCTATCCTTACGGTATCCCGGTAAAGCAGGCGTTTTACAGCCCTATCGACAGGAAAAAGGCTTTTGAAAGCGAAGCGCTTGATGAATCTCTCCCCACAGTTCTGATAATGGCGGGCAGCTTCGGTGTGACCGATGTTCTGAGAATATACCACAAAATAGTAAAATCCCCGGAGGATTTCCAGATAATCGTTATCACCGGCAAAAACGAAAAGCTTTACAATACATTCGATTCATACCTGCGCAAGATCACGATAAATAATACAATGGTCGGCTTTAAGGAAATGATGAAGGCGTCAAAGCCTGCAAAACCGGTCAAGCCCTTAAAGCCCTTGAAACCCGGAAAGCCGCCCAGACCGGTGCGTTCCGGTGTGTCGCGCAATATGAAGCCCTCAAAACCGACAAAGCTGCTTTATTATACGAATGAAGTGGAAAAATATATGCATATGGCTGATTTTATTATCACTAAGCCGGGCGGACTTACCGTAACTGAATCCATAGCCGCAGGACTTCCGATGGTAATATTCAAAGCTATCCCGGGTCAGGAGGAGCAGAACGCTGATTTCCTCGTAGGTAAGAATATGGCTGTGCGGCTGAAAAAGGACGCGACCTGTACTGAAACAATAACCGAGCTTGTCGGCAACAAACAAAAGCTTGCCGATATGAGAAAATCAATAGAAAACTTCTCCAAGGGTAATTCCGCAGCGAATATTTATCTGCTGATGAAGGAGCTTGTGGAGAAATATCAGAAAAACAAATAACACCAGCGGGAACATACTTCGCTCTCGGAGCATTATTATATTGTCCCCGGCACATTCAGCAGGGAGCTTCCTGCGGTCAAGCTGCCGGAGATGATCGGTTTTTCTGATATCATATAGTTATGTATATACGATCATACGGCAGTACTGCACGGGGCTGGACCTGACGCTTCGGTGCGGTGCTGCCGTTATAAATTGCTTTCACCGACTGAAAAGATAGGCGTATTTGTTCAAATAATTTATGAATAATCCCCAAGCCCGGACAGAAATAATTTCCGCAGCCGGTTTTAATAGTAAATAAGCTCAATTTTTCGCGAAAAGTACAGATATGTTTGGCAGTATTTACACCGTGAAAAATGAAAATAATTCTTTACTTTTGTTCCTGATGTGTTGTATTATATTAGTGGAAAGAAAGAATTTCTAATCTAAGGACAGGAGGCTTTTTTATATGGATAATGAAAAAGATTTGAGATCCTCAGCAAATGATGAAGCCGAAGAAGTTGTTTTCAACGGGCCTGCCCCCAAGGAAAATGCAGAGCCTGCTAATGATGACGGCGGCGTTACATTTGCCGGTACGGTGAAAACGGAAGATAAATGCCAGGAATCAACAAAAACTGCCCCGCTCAGTACTGACGATCAATCGGAGGATTCCGTAGTTTTCGCAAGCTCGGATACAACGGTAAAGCGTCATGCTGCAAAAAAGATCAAAAAGGCAAAGAAAATTCATAAAGCGCCGGTAATTATCGCATCTCTGGTGCTTATTGCTGCGGCAGCAGGCGGAATATGGTTTGCTCTGAAATATACAAGACAGTCTGAGACCACTATAGTGGAAACTCACAGCGAAGCTTCACAGACATCAAAATCCGCTGCGGCTTCAAAGAAGGAAGAAAAAGAAGAAAGCGTCGTTTCCTCACTGCCTGTTATCAGAGAGGAAGCCGCCGATATCAAAAAGATAGATACTGCAACTATCGTTTTCGGAGAAAATGTTACGGTTTCAGGAGTTGACCTCAGCGGCAAGACGCTGAGCGAGGCTTATGATGCAATGCAGGAGCCTGTACTGAAACTCCGCGAGGATGTTGATATCACGGTCAACTGCGACGGCAAGAGCATGAATCTGACAAAGGACGATTTTGCATTTAATACTGATCTGTCGGGCGTGCTCATCCAGGCTTATCATTTCAGCCGCGGCGAGCTTGACAAGCCGACAGTTGAGACTGCATACAACAACGGCAAGACGGACTTTATCGTACATTCGGTATTAGACCCGACATCAGTTGCCTCTGTTGTAAAGAAGGTAACAGATAAATTCAATGTTCAGCCGGTCGATGCTCACGTAAAGGAATTCAAGCCGGACGCATCGGAGAAATTCACATATGAGGACGGCAAGGACGGTTATCTGCTTGACAACAAGGTAGTCACCGAGAAGATAAATTCGATCATCGAGCAGCCCACAAAGAAGGGCGATATTTCGCTGAACACCAAAAAGACACCGTTCAAGGTAACGCTCGACCAGATCAAGGCAAATACAAAGCTTATCTCATCTCATTACACGACCGCAAACAACATCTGGGCGTCGAACCATAATATGGAGCTTGCTATCATGTCCGCAAACGGCAAGGTGATCAAGCCGGGCGAGACATTCTCCTTCAATGCAACGACAGGCGACACGACAAACGGCGACCTCGGTTATGTTGAATCCAAGGCTTATGTACGCGGAAAGATAGAGATGCAGTACGGCGGCGGTATCTGTCAGGCTGCAACAACGCTTTATCTGTGTGCAGTAAAGGCTGACATGGAGGTTGTTGAAAGACACGCTCATCAGTTTGCATCTGCTTATGCTGACATCGGTCTTGACGCCACGATCGACTACGGCAACCTTGATATGCAGGTCAAGAACACAAAGGATTACGCTATATATATTGCAACCTATGTATATGACTACAACGGTGATGGAATGGACGAGATCTGTGCTGAAATGTACGGACCGGTATCCAGTGACTATGACGAAGTCGTTCCTGTAGGCTGGGTAACAAAGGTCGCAGACAACTCCTTCTCCGGCAGCGGAGCAAAGGTATACTTCAAGAACGGCAAGGAAGTCAAGAGAGAGAAGCTTCCCTCCGGCTCATACGATATCCATTATGAAAGCTACGGCTATCTTGAATCCCTCATCCCCGATGATATCGAGAACGGTCCCAAGGATGTCACCCCCACAGGCAACCCTCCCAAGGTTCTTTCGCCTGTCTGATAGTGCTGACACTATAATTATTATTCAAACGGGCACTCCGCTTCGGCGGAGTGCTTTTGCTGTCAATTCTCAGTGCGGGCGGGGTGCGGCAAAGCTCGAACTTACGAAAAAAAAACGACCGCAGGGAACGATTACAATCGGCAGCAAAGCTGCCTGTCGTCCTGTGCGGTCACGTGCTGTCAACAGAGTATAAAAAAGATATTTTGTGTATGCTGCCGTTGGACTCGAACTCTCGTATTTATCCTCTTTATTGAATTGTTAATTGTCGTTTTCTA
>CADCGS010000141.1 GCA_902801055.1 uncultured Ruminococcus sp.
AAACGCTCTCAGCAGATCCCGCCCGAGCTTTGATCCCGGCGACATGCGCTTTACATATGCGCCGTATTCCTCGGCATTCATGTCCATGAGGCTTTGCAGGATTTTCGCGGGAGTAGCCTTGCCTCTACCCTCACCTATCGCACTTTCATCGATAATCATGCAGCTCAGCCAGAAATTCGGCACGGAATTCTCTACATCGTAAGGGTTCATCTGCACAGGGAGCCCATCAAGGCCCACCTTGTAGCGCTCGTAAATATCACGCTGAACGGAATCGGCGCAGCGCAAAGCCTCCTTGTAATCGTCGTCCGCGATTATGGAATCAAATGACGTTCTGTGACAGGTCGGTATGCGCTTGAAGGTCGCCGGATCTTCAACATATTCAATTCCGAATTTGCAGAGGATAAGCCCCCAGTGAGCCTCGGGCTCATCGGGTGCATTCTGGATTATTTTTTCGTAGAGCTGCTCCGCCTTGTCGAATTCGCTTTTCATACGCAGGATATTTGCGCGGTTGAAAAGCGCCTGGATATTTTCGTCCTTCTGGCTGGGGACGGTCTGGGTAGTACCGCAGTATTCGCACTCACAGACCTTCATACCTTCGCTTATTTCCAAAGCTCCGCCGCACATCTTACACTTAAAAACTGACATAACATTCCCTCCGATATGTATTTTGTAAAAAACACGTGCCTTATTATATTCACTTTATATTGTAATACATTTGTAGTGTGAGTGCAAGTATTTATCATAAATTTTATCAAGATATTGCAATAAATTAACAGATTTTGGCCAAAAATCATCCAAATTCTGATTCTCATAGTTTATACTTTAATTCCTCACTCCTAATTTTTGACTCCTAATTCCTGACCCATCACTCCTGACTCCTAACTAAAAAAAGACCTCCGGCTTTTCAGACACCGGAGGTAATGATATTAATGTGTTCTTTTGGTGTTGTAGATATGACGGTTTTATACGGCTTTCCTCATTTCCCGATATGTAACCTCTGTGAAAGTCCCTTCATAGCGCTCACAAAACGATAATCCTGGGAGGTGTTATCTGTGAAGTGTCGCTATCGCGTATCCTGAGAGTGCGGCGTATTTCCTTGGGTATAACGACACGTCCGAGGTCATCTATTCTTCTTACTATACCTGCCCTGCGAATGGTTATTTTCCCTTTGAAACAAATTTTCGGTATCTTGCCGCCGGTCTCCCGGCGATGCTGCCCTGAAACCCCATGAATGAATAAAAGCTCCGCCGGAGGTATTTACTGCCCGGCGGAGCTTATTCTGTATCAATAATATCAGTCCTGAAAGGACATCAGCCTTTTTTTATCTCCGGTATCTTTATGCCGTATTCCTCCGGAATACAGCGGATATCCGCTGTTGTCGTGCGGCGTACTATCTCCTCATACATTACGTACAGGGTCTGTACTCCGTTTTCCAGTACAAAATAATGCTTTATGTACGGCACAAGCAATACCAGCAAGGCGACAAACAGTATCGCCATCGGTATCGTAGGCGCAAATATGAACACCATAAATACCGCCATCGTAAGTATCGCAAACAGGAACATAACTATCAGATGAACGAATCTTTCATGCTGCCAGAACTCTATCTCGCTGAGCAGCTCTTTTTTTATCTCCGGAACATTCTCCAGAGCTTCGCCGCCTTCAAGCATTTCGCGCAGTGCGCGGATGTAGCTTTTCAGTTTACTTCCCATATCCATCGCCTACACCTTTTCAAACCGTCTTTCCATAATGTAATCCTTGCAGGTAAAGCCTCCGCCGATATCAGTATCCTCAGCCCTGACTTTATAAAAGCCAAGATGCTCATATACGTTTATTGCAAAGCTGTTTTCCCGCTCAACACGAAGACGTATCTTTTTCAGATAAGTAAACCCAAGCTCCGGATCGGACACAAGGGTATCCATATAGCCTATCGCCCTTCTTGCAAGACCCTGACGGCGGTATTCCGCCTTTATATATAATCTTGCCAGATAAACATAATCACTCTGCGGAAGCAGGCACATATACCCCGCTAATTTATCATCAGCCAGAAGCATATAGTAGATATACCCTTCCGACATCTGACGCTTCAGCGCTTCCTTTGACTGGTATTTTTCAAGCATATATTCTATCTGCTCAGGAGAAAAAATATCCTTGTAGTAATTATGCCAGACATGATTTGCCGCTTGCTCTACCTCATTTATCTGTTTTTCGGTCACAACAGGCATAACATCAAATCTCATTGTCAAAACCACCATTACTGTTTACTGCAGCCCGAAAATAGTAAAGAGGGACTGCTTAATTATTTTCGTTCTTTTGCTTTTTGTGCTTTTCAAGCCTTGTATCAATATGCACATCCTCAGACTGTGAAAGAGTGAGAGGAGCCTTCTTATTGTAAGGATACGGCTCAGTCTTGCCGTTAAATTTATATCTGCAGGCTATCACGACAACGGTTATGCCTGAAACGGCAAGACTTATCCCGAGAGCGATAAGTATATCCTTTACAAGGTCGGAGCTGTCCTTTTTGCTCTTTGAATCGGTCGATACGGTGATGACCTGTGCAGAGGCACCGTCGTCAGGTGCAGCATTTACCGCCATAGGAAATACAGATATCACGGCAAAAATACATAAAACAAATATCGTTTTTATCAAAAGCTGTTTTTTCTTCATAGATAAGAAGCACCTCCGAACAGGAAAAAGACGATGACTGCAAGGATAACGAACATTACCGAGCCTAATACAGCAAGCTTGCCGACAGATACCGGCAGCTCACCGAAATTCTTTCCGGTCTGACCGTTCATCGCATACATATAGTTTTTGCCCTTATAGATAAATGTCATGAGCCATACGGGCATAAGTCCGTATTCCCAGTTTTCGGACAATGTTCTGATATGGAAATCATCGACCCTTACGGAATCATATCCCGTGACAGTCTCCTTGTATATTTTTTCAGCATAACCCGCAAGCTCCTTGTCCACCTCGGACTGAACGTCATTTCGTTCAAGATCTCTCTTTTCTGCAAGGAAGCCCGAAAGATAAGCCATAGTAAACGGGCGGAATTCCTCATCGTCATAGGGATTTACATATTTCAGCGCCTTGGCGTGTTCGCCGTCGTTAAGCGCTGTATGGGGATAGCCCCTGAAATCTATCTTACCCTCACGGATTACTCTGTATATCTTTGTTTCCTTATACTCGTAGTCGTCGTCCTCCCATCTTCTTACCTTTTCGGCAGTAGCCCTGATACCGCCGTCCTTATCGGAATCGACGAGCCAGTACGGGTAATATACGCCCTTCATCATATCAAGCTGTGCGGATGAAACAAAATCCTTCGGCAGGAATTTTTTCTTTTTACAGAATTCGCGGAATTTGTTTTTGGCGTCCTCCTCAGAGATCTTGAAGGGTATGACCTTATTCGGCTTGAACTCACCGGTCAGACGGTTGGAGATAACGACCGGGCTGTGGCAGTACACACAGAAGGTCGCCGCTGTATTCTCAGTATCGGCAATTATCTCTGCGCCGCAGCTCTGACAGGTATAAAGAGCCGCACCATATTCGCGTTCAGTCTCAGTCTGTTCCTCAGACTGTCTTTCCCCGCTGAGGCTTTCGTCCAGGTTCCCGAAATGAGCCCTGAGCTGTTCCTCGGTAAATTCGCTGCGGCAGTATTCGCAGGCAAATTTCTGTTTTGCGGCATTATATTCAAGAGGACCGCCGCAGTTTATACATTTATAAGCAATCGTTTCCATTAGCACGGTATGCGCTGATACGGATACCGATCCACCTCGCTCCCATTAATATAGTTTTCTCTGCCGCAAGGGCGCGGCAGAGAAATTCACAAAGTCCGGACTTTCAAGGCAACACCGCCGGGAGACAGCCTGACGGCTCAGCGCCGCATCTGCCTGTGCTTTTCCGTTATTCGCATCTGCGGAACACTCCTTGTGCGGAATTGCATTTATTACGCCGCCTTAGAGGGTGCGGGTGTCCAGTGGACACCTCTGCGAAGCAGAAGCACCGACCGAGCCGGCAGGCGAGACTCGGGGGACATACTTTGCGGTTATATTATACAAAATCTGATTCGTTGATCGGATCGCCGCATTCCGGGCAGAATTTCGGGATCGGCTTGCTCATATCAGGTTCATAGCCGCACTTGTCGCATTTGATCTTCTTCGGCTTATCATCAGGACGCTTTGCACCACATTCAGCACAGAACTTACCTGTATTTTCATGTCCGCATGAGCATTTCCAGCTTCCTGACGGAGCCGGCTTCGGCTTGCCGCATTCAGCGCAGAATTTACCGGTATTGCCCTTCTTGCCGCATACACAGTCCCATCCGCCTGCTGCCGGAGCCGGTGCAGCCTGCTGCTGTACCTGAGGCTGCTGAGCCTGCTGCTGCATCATCTGCATCTGCTGCATATTATTATTGGAAGCTGCGTTCATATAAGCGCCGCCGTTATTCATCATCATACCGATGCCGAACATAGCATTTGCTGCGCCGCCTGTATTGGAGCCGGCATCCCTGATACCCTGGGAGATATTCTGCTGAACCATTGTTTCTCTGAGGTCGGGACGGTTGAACATAGCGACCTGGCTTCTCTGCTTGAGCAGCTCCTTTGTCTCGGGATCGAGATTGATAGTAATACCGATCTGTTTGAGCTGGATACCTCTTTCAGCCACCCAGGTATCCTTCAGGCTTTCCTTCATTGCATCGCAAAGCTCTTTTGTATGGCCTACTACCTGAGAAATACGAACGCCCTGCATAGAAAGCTGAGAAAGTGCGGGAGCAAGAGCGGTAATTACCTCCTGGTCATATCTCTGGGAGATAAGCTTCTCCATATCAACAGGACGCATATGCATTACATCGGAGGTCGGGATAATAGTCTTGTAGAATTTCAGCGGATCTATGATCTCAACGGAGAATTTACCGAATGCACGTACATTAACGTCGATATCGTAATTGGGGTCATAATAGCTGACCGGCTCGCTTGTACCGAATTTGATACCCTCGAGAGGTCTTGTGTTGAGGTAAACAACTCTCTGTGAGGTCGGAGTAGCACCGCCGAAGCGTACACGGTTAAAAGTTTCCTTTATGGAATCACCGAACTGACCGTTAAAAAGTGACGGAAGTGAGGAATTCTTTACTTCAAAGTAACCCGGCTCAGCCGAATAGTCAACAACAGCGCCGCCATCGAGCAAAAGCATCATCTGACCGTCATATACATGGATAACGGAGCCGTTTGAAATAGTGTAGTCTGTTCCCTTTGTATTGCTGCTCCTTTTGTCGTTTCTTGTTTTCAGAACACCGGGACACATTACTGTAGTAGCGTTCATATCGCTGGGTTCGATGACCTCAAGCCATGTATCGGCGAGACCTCCGCCGACAGCGCCAACAACTGCCTTGATAATTCCCATTTTTAAGCATCTCCTTTTATTTTGATACGGACATATTCAGCACAGTCCGTTATTTATGATAACCGGACTTTCGCCCGGACAAATCATGCGATTTTTCATTTCACAAACAATACAATAATTACATACTATTTGTATTATACTATTTTTTTAATATTAATGCAAGTGTTTCTGTTAAATATCCCAAGGAAATCATTTTTCCCGGCAGCTTACCGCAGGGGGGCGTTCCTGAAACCGCCGAAAAAAAGCATGGTCTGAAATTACAGACCATGCCGTGATAATTATTCATCTATTTTTGCTGTTACGATAAAACCGCTGTAGTTATCTCCGGAGATGGTATATTTCCTGTCCGCCGGAACCTCTACCTCTGTAGTATTCCAGTCATTGACAGCAGTATAGTATATGCAGTATCTGCTGCCGTCGCTGTCGGTAATGACAAGCGGCTTATCCGCGGTAAAGCCGTGAAGCATATCTATATATTCCTCGAGGGTAATACCCTTTTCTGTGATAAATCTGCTGTGCGGCAGACCGACATACCTGAAATGCCACGGTTCCTCATTATAGCCTGTGATATCCTCCTTGCCGGCAATATAGCGGACGATAAAGCCGTAATCCTGGCAATTGTTATTGAGCCATCCGTAATCTCCGCTTCCATCGAAATCTATCCCGTTGCCCTTTTCGAGCTTATTCAGGTCAAGATCCAGAACAAAACCGGTCTGATGCTCACTATATCCCGGAGGAGCTACCCACTGCTCAGCTTCATCGGAATTATCCTGTTCATTTTTGAAAAGCCTGACCTGCATATCATAGCTTCTGTATCCGCAGGCAACCATAACATCATTTTCACCGAACTGTGATTCAAAATCATCCATCATATTATTGAACGCTTTCGTCACATCCGGCGCAAGTGCTACATCATAATCAAGCACAAGATAGCTGTCGGTCTTGTAATTTCCCATCGGCTCGACATTTTCGCCGTCATAGCGGCAGGAATAATCCTTATTTACAAGAATAAGCTCGCCGGCATGGATCGCAGCAACATCCATATCCAGGGTTTTCATATTTCCGAGAAGCTCCCCTGCCGATTCGGACGCTTCTGTTTCGATAACCTTTTCTTCCTTGCTTTCCTGCTTGCTTTCCTGTTTGCTTTCCTGTTTACTTTCCTGTTTTTCCTTCTGTGAAGGCTCTGACGGGGCAACAGAGGCTGTACTGTTTTCTTCCGAGCGGGCTGCCGCGCTGCGTTCATCAGCTGTAGATATCTGTACCGCAGCTCCGGAATCACCATGCACTATCTTCTGCTGAAAAAACACTACAGTGAACAACAGGCATGATATTATCAGCATGGTACACATTACTGCCAGCTGCGTCCGGAAAGGCACCGGTTTATCCGGGTAGATCCTCATAATTTCAGGCAAATGAAAAAAGCCATTTTTTTTCGGTGAATTATTATTATTCATTCGCTATCCTTCCATAGACTGATTTGTCTCCACTAACTCCATTTTATACATCAAATATTATAGTATCTTTAGCTTGCAAATTCAATACAAATATGTTACTAACGAAAAAAATTTTCCCATGCTAAATTAGTCATTCTGTTAAAACAATATTTTCAGCCGGAAAAAAAGCTTCCCCGCAAGGAGAAGCTTTTATGATCAATTATTCGTTCTCATCTTTTTTCTTTTTTCTTCCGCCGAGAATAAACAGAAGAATTATTACGACAAGCGAAGTACCTACGATGCATCCGATAATAATATATTTTTCAGGACCGTCGCCGGTGATCTGGTATCCGGGATTTGAATTTTCCCCTGATTCTACACGGCTGTCGGGAGTGACCTCAGACCCGTCCGAGGTTTCATTGCCGCTTTCCTGACCATAGCTGCCGGAATTATCCGGTATGCTGTCGTCTGTATCGGAGCTGGAATCATCGGGGTGTGTGGAATCCTCGTCATGAATATTTACGACCGGGAGAAAAACAAGATCGCCTTTATCCTCAACATAAAGATCATTTTCGAGCTTTACGGTCGAATGTTTCGTCTGCACGACGGGTGGAGCATTCAACACGTTCTCGCCGCTTTTCGGGAAAAACAAGAACAACCTTGCGGGAGAATCATGGGCGCTCTACATGACGGCCAACGGCAAGACGGAAGTTCGCCTTTCGCTTGGCGGCAGCACATATGTTTCCGGAACAACGGGGAGGGGAAAGGCCATAAACGACGGCAGCTGGCATCATGTCGCCATGACCTACAGCAAGACTGATGGCTATTGCCGCGTATATGTCGATTATCAAGAGTCGTACCGGACGAATTTCACGGGGACGACCGGGAAGACGGTAACCTACTATGCGCCATCAAGCGCAACCAGCGCGGAATACTCCAAGCGCGCCCTGTACATTGGCGGCTATCCAAACTATGTCGACAGCTCGGGCGGACGCAAGTTCAATGGCTGCCTTGACGAGGTACGGTTCTCCGATGCGGCTCTTTCGCCAAGCCTGTTTCTCCGTGTCCAGCCGGAAGACGAGGATGAACTTGTCCGTCTCCGCCTTGAACCGCACAACCTGAACGAAACGGCCGTGAGCACGGACGGAAACTACAACGACAGGCTGTACCTTCCGGCGAAGTTCACGGCGACGGGCGGCATGGTGGCGCTGGACGCAAGCGAGAAGTTCGCCGCAACGCTCCGCGACGGCATCTTTGCCGATGCCACGGCGAACAACGGCTCGTATGGCGCGGCGACGAACGGCACGGGACAATCCGGCTACTTCAAGGTCAGTGCGCTCACCACAAGCATGTCAGGCGGAAACGTCGAAACCAACATGGACTACACGATAGAGGCGTTCTTCAAGACGCGC
>CADCGS010000142.1 GCA_902801055.1 uncultured Ruminococcus sp.
CAGATGATCAGAATCTTGTCCGAAGCCGGATTCAGCCGCTTACCCTTCCAGTCGCTAATCGTGCTCTGAGGAATTCCTGTCCGCCGACCGAATTCCTTCTGGGTCATTCCTTTTTCTTTTATTAATTCAAAAATTTTTCCGCTGATATTCATCTTTTTTCCTGTAATATGCTCTTCTGCCGCTTGCATGATTTCTCTTGCTCTCTGCCCATCTCTCAGAGATGTCGCCCATCATAGCCTTGCCGAGTGCCTCATGAAGCTCTGCGGGTGAAAGCTCATTAAGCTCCTTGCAATACTCGTTCTTTGCTGTAAGCACGAGGTTGTCGATAATGGCATTTTTCTTCATCTTTTTGTCATCCTCCAGCCTTCTGTAATTTTTAGCCAAATTATAAAGTTTCTTAGCAATTTTCGGAGTTGCCGCTCCTTTTTTCATTCTCCATGTCCAGTTGCCGCCCAGTGTTGACGGAGTATTGATCCTTGCCTCTCCGCCGAGACCGAGTATATCCTGCATCTGAACTATGGCATAATCACTGACGCTTGCATAGGCGGTGCGTATGAAGCCCCAGTTATAGCCCTCAGTCTTATCCAGTCTGCAATATTCCACAGCAAAGTCGATATCCTTCTGTTTTGCTGTCGAGAGCCAGCCCATAACGGTATCGTTATCGTGGGTACCCGTATAGCATACACTGTTTGCGGTGTAGTTATGGGGCAGATAATCGCTGTCCTCCTTGGAATCGAAAGCAAACTCCAGTATTTTCATACCCGGATAGCCTGAATCCTTGAGCAGCTTCTTTACGCCGGGAGTCTGGAAGCCCAGATCCTCTGCGATGATCGGAATATCTCCGAGGCGCTGCTTCATTTTCTCAAAGAATTTCATATTGGGACCGTCGAGCCATTCGCCTACGACAGCATCCTCTGCGCCGTAAGGAATAGCATAGAACTGATCGAAGGCTCTGAAATGGTCGATCCTGGTTACATCGAACATTCTTGATGCGCCCGCGATACGGCGGATCCACCAATCGTAATTGGTCTCCTCGAGATAGATCCAGTCATAGAGGGGGTTGCCCCAGAGCTGGCCTGTCTCGGAGAAATAATCCGGCGGACAGCCTGCAACGCAGACGGGCTTGCGCTCGTCATCGAGCCAGAATACATCGGGGTTAGCCCATGTATCGGCGCTGTCCATTGCGACATAGATAGGCATATCGCCGAAAAGCTTTATACCGTTGTCGTTCGCATATTCTTTCAGCTCTTTCCACTGTTTGTAGAACATAAACTGTGTCCATTTCCAGAACATTACGTCCTCATACAGCAGTCTGAGATAGTAATCTATGGTATCGGGATTGCGGTATTTGATAAGGTGGTCAGGCCAGTCCGTCCACGGCTTATCGTCGAAGAACTTCTTTACTGCCATATACAGTGCATAGTCTGTAAGCCAGCTGTTCTCATCACGCATGAAATCCCAGAATTCCTGCTGATCCTTCTGCTTGAAGGCTTCGTATGCCTGTTTGAGCACATCAAAGCGGATGTTATACAATCTTGCATAATCAATGTACTGTTCGTTTGAGCCCCAGTCGATATTCTTGAGATCCTCCCTTATCAGAAGATCCTCATCGCACAGGAAATCCAGATCAATCATATACGGGTTGCCCGCATAGGTTGAAAAGGACTGATACGGTGAATCGCCGTAACTGGTGGGTCCCACGGGAAGGAGCTGCCAGTACTGCTGACCGGAAGCTTTCAGGAAGTCTACAAACTCGTAGGCTGCTTTACCCATAGTACCTATACCATAGGGGGAAGGCAGTGAAGTAATCGGCATAAGAATGCCCGCACTTCTTGGCATAGATCAATCATCTCCGTTCTATTATTATATTATATTTTGCGTGCTTTTTCCATTAACACTTGTGCTTATCGAAAAAGTTTTACATTCGTAATATATTTTATCACGATTTTTATTTTTAATCAATAGTTTTGCACAAAATTTTCGTATAATTGTTTTGTAAATTGTTTTCTTTTATTCCTGTATCAGAAATTCACCGCGCCAGACGCTGTACTCAGCCCTTATTTATCAGCCGGACAAGCTCCTCCGACGCAAGATCAATTGCCGCAAGAGCTGCGCGCAGCCTGACCCCTTCGCGGTCTTCGTTCCCTACGGGCGGAGAAATGATGCTTCTTGTCCCGAGCCTGCTGCTTACGCCGATATATACCGTACCGACGGGCTTATCCGGAGTACCTCCCGAAGGCCCCGCGATACCGCTGGTCGATATCCCGATATCAGCACCCGACAGACGGCGCACGCCCTGTGCCATTTCACGGACGGTATCGTGACTGTATTCCGTGAATTCATCGAGGGTTTCCTGCCGCACGCCGAGGATCTCATGCTTTATCCGGTTGGAATATGAGCATATACCGAGTTCAATGATTTCCGACGCCCCGGGGACGGAGGTTATCATACCTGATATCATGCCGCCCGTCAGGCTTTCGGCTGCCGCGATCGTCAGCCTGTTTTCCCTGAGCATTTCAACAAGCCGGAACGCTTTTTCAGAGCTTTGTGCTCCCATATGATCACCTACCCGCATTACGCATTGATACATATATATTTTAGCATCATTTTTATAAAAATACAACATTTTTTTGTAATATCATAGGATTTTTTGGCTGAAAATACATAATAAAAATGATTTTGTTTCTCCGTTCATAATTTATTAACAATTAAAGAGAGATAAAAGAATATACTATTACTATATAGCTTATTGTCCTGATAGATCTGCAGGTTTTCCGGAAAGGAGGAGCTGTATCTGTGTTGAGGGAACAGTCGGTTTTCGGTATACTGTTCATAAACATTATTATTATTGCGATCTGGCACTTCGCGGTATTTATGTTCTGTATACTTATCGACCCTCGGTTTTTTAACGCGGATAAAAAAATGTACTCTCCCAGAAAATGGGAGCGCAGCGGACGTTTTTACAGCCGGATACTGAAAATAAAGCTCTGGAAGGATATGGTACCGCAATACAGGGGCAAAAACGGTTTTTCAAAGGATCACCTTGACGGGATCTCCGTGGAATACCTTGACGAATTCATAATGGAGACCTGCCGGGGAGAATGGAATCATACAGCGAACTGTGCATTATGCCTGATACTCATGCTTCTTGATCCGCCCCCGGTAAGTCTGATATTTGCGTTTCTCGTATTCATCGGCAACCTGCCCTTCAAGCTGATACAGAGATACAACCGTTTCCGCCTTCAAAAGCTCAGGCGGACGATAGTCAGGAAAACACAGAGCAACAGAAAATAACCGCCTTGGCGGGAAAGGAATAATTATGGACTGGTTTTTTACATCGGAGGAGGCTCAGCCGGGCAGCACCCTCGTCATTACGGGAGAGGACGCATCGCATATCACCAAATCGCTGCGGATGTCCGTAGGGGAAGTGATAACCATGTGTGCTCCGGGAGGAGCGGAAATGCTGTGTAAGATCGGGCGCGTAACCTCCGAGGGCGTATTTGTACAAGTCGTAACGAAGGAGCAGTGCTGTCACGAGCCGTCAGTCGGAGTGACTTTGTATTTTGCGCTGACAAAGGGCGACAAGCCCGAAACCGTAATACAGAAATCCGTAGAGCTTGGTGCTGTAAGGATAGTACCCGTACTCACAAGGCGGTGCGTCTCCCGACCTGACGGGAAGAGCATGGAAAAGAAGCTTGCCCGTTACCGCAAAATAGCCTTGCAGGCTGCAATGCAGTCACGCAGGGGGATCATCCCGGAGATCGGAGAGCTTACCGAGCTGAAGGACGCTGCCGCAGAGCTTACGGGATATGACAAAGCGATCGTCTTTTACGAAGGCGGCGGAAAGCCGCTCAGGGAAATATTAAGCGGCAGCGAAGAGTCGGTCGCTGTTTTCATCGGTCCCGAGGGAGGATTTGACGAAGAGGAGATCGGGCTTCTCACCGGCAGCGGCGCTTTGTGCGCTACTCTCGGCAAGCGCATCCTGCGCGCCGAAACAGCCCCCCTCGCAGCTCTCACAGCAATAATGTTCCACACAGGAAACCTTGAATAAAATAAAATTTGGTGCGTGCACCCCAAGGGTACTTCCTGCGGGCGCCCGCACTGGGCAATTCGCACCGGCGTGCCGCCGGTGTCAATTCGCGGGGGTCGCTGCGCTCTGCACTCATACCGAACATTCACTACTCGCGGTCTTTACTTTTTTGGCAGAAGCGGCTTTGCTAAATGTGGAATGTGGAAAGTGGAATTTGGAATTGTTGTTCGCTGTGGCAAAGCCACAGCGGAATATACCGCTCCACTTCGTTCCGCTCTGCACTCGAACCGAACATT
>CADCGS010000143.1 GCA_902801055.1 uncultured Ruminococcus sp.
CCCACTGCGTTACATTCGTTGAAGATACCGAGGGACTTGACCTCGAAAGGATAGGTCCGCTGTTTGAAAATCATCCCCTCTTCCCCGACAGGGTCAATACTGAATTTATACGCATTATAGACGAAGAAAATATTGAGATGCGCGTGTGGGAACGCGGTTCGGGTGAAACTCTCGCCTGCGGCACAGGCTCATGCGCTGCTGTGGCTGCCTGTGTACTCAACGGCTTCTGCAAAAGAAATACACCCATCAAGGTGCATCTTCGCGGAGGTATCCTGACCGATACATTCCTTGATGATGACAGAGTTATCATGGAGGGGCCGGCTTCAAAGGTTTTTGAGGGAATACTCGATACGGATGATCTTGACTGATATATTTTACAAAAAAAGGTAATTATTGCATTGTTTTTCTGATAGTATCAATATTGTATTCCGTCCGCCGGATAAGATATAATTATTTAAGGCAATACGCAGATGCACCGCGTTTTTTTCGTCAGAATGTGCAAAATGAGCCGATAACCTGTCGGTCACAAACTGGATCTGGTGCAGAATAGCGGAAAAAGAGCAATCAGGTTTTGCTAAGCTTAAGGCGCTCTCACGGCGGTGTTTATTTAAGCACCGGTAGTTTCCGGCTATATACCGCTTATTCCGTTCATACCGATAAGCTCAGAATGACCGAAGGCTTTCAAGCGGATATGATGCATTATGCCGGAAAATATCCGGACAGACAGACGAAACCAGCGGACATATCCGGTGTTATTTCAAGTGATAAAAAGGAGATACTGATTTGGAAGGTTTTATTCAGAATATAGTCTCAGCTCTCGGAGGAATACCGTCCGAGCTTGTCATATTTATTATTTCACTCTGCCCGATACTGGAACTGAGAGGCGGTCTTATCGCGGCAAGTATCCTGCACGTCGATATGTGGAAGGCTATACCGATCTGCATTGTCGGAAATATCCTCCCGATACCGTTTATACTGCTGTTTATAGAAAAAATATTCGATCTCCTTAAAAATACCCGGTTTGTAAAAATGATAAACCGGCTTGAGGAAAAAGCTGAAAAGGGCGCTAAAAAAATAATGAAGCACAAAAAATGGGGGCTTCTGCTTTTCGTGGGAATACCGATCCCGGGTACCGGAGCATGGACGGGATCATTGGTAGCTGCTCTTTTCCATTTCAAGCTCAAGGATGCCTGCATAGCAATTGCCGGCGGTCTTATCCTCGCAACGGTCATTATGACCTTCATTTCATACGGTATCCCCTATATCATCTCCATGTTCTGATAGTGCAGTGTTGTCAAAAGCCTTCCTCTTACGGCATAAGCACCGCAGGAGGAAGGCTTCTTATATTATTAATTCTGTTTTCTTACGACTGCGTATTCATCGTCAAGACGATAGTAAGGACACTGCCTGAATCCGGAGGACAGTACCGAAGCATATTCATCCTCATCCAGAGTAACAAGACACTCGTATTCCTCATTATCTTCATTAAATACATAATATACGCAGCTTTCGCAGCATACTGTATCTGCCATATCTTATGCTCCTTTTTTCAGTCAAGCCGTTAGCAAGCTGACAGCAGAGCTGCTGTGTCTCATTAATACTTGCCTGATATCTGCTGATCTATTTTTCCAAGTTCCTTTTTAAGGCAACACTGAAATTGCCCTTTGCACTAACAATATTGTCTCCGAAAACGCCTCTATTGCTTGCCCAATAAATTCCGTTGACAGATAAATTCAGGGAGTGAGCATATGGCCGTTGTGCCTGTATTGCCTTTAATACAGGATCGTTCTTTACTGCATTATTGGCAAGAGCGGATTTTGCTGTCGGCAGCGTTCCTCTTGAATTGTAGCGTTTAAGCTGGACATTGCCGCTTGTCAGATAATAAGCCAGAAGCTGTGAGGTCACAGGACAATTAGCATACGCATTTACACACATCACCTGATATCCGCCGAAGGAATGAAGCTGTGTCTGCTTTCCGCCGATGTTCATTGAAGGCATTTTGACCGCACCTAAATTTGATGCTCCGATAGCATTCTTCAGATCCGGTCCCATCCATGAACCGGTAACTGCAGCCCTGACATATCCATCCTTGAATCCGTTGAGTATTACACTATCATCCCCGGCTGTACCGGAAGAACCAATAAATCCTTTACCCGATTTTTTCGCAATACTGCACATAGCCTTCGCACCATTGAGACCGCTTGTGCTGTCAAAATTCGTTACCATAGTTCCGTTATTATTCCTTATGGTAGTTCCTGACGCCAGGAAAATACCTGTGCTGTACCATGCATTACCCAGATCATAAAATACATTCGTACCCTTGGATGCAGCCTTTGAGATCATTCCTTCGAGGGTAGCTGTATCTGAATTGCTGAATACCCTCTTATCATAATACATAAAATAACCTTCATCACAGCTCTTCGGGAAAGCAAGCATGGTGTTATTTTCGGTGACGACATTCACTGAATCGGAGGTATGCTCATTTTTGATGCTTGATTGGAATACCGAAGCGACCGGCAGTATTGAACGGGAGCTGAAAAGACTATTTAAAGTATCCTCATTTGTGCAGAAAATATCCGCTCCATTCTTCGGGGACTCCATAATTATATTTGCTGCTGTACTACTACCATATACGCTGTTTACTTTTATGTTTATATGAACTGTCAGAGAATTTCTTCCTGAACTCATCGATAAATGCTTTTTCTGTTTTAGCATCAGCGTTGCTGCACCACATGGTAATATTTACATTACCGTTATAACTATCTGCTTCTGCCTTGATGAATTTTTTCCAGTCGGCAACACTCTTGCCGGCTATCATTTCTTTGCCGGCAGAAACAACGACCTTGCAGCTTGCCTCCTTGCCGTTATATGTCCTTACGGTAACATATGCTGTACCGGGAGCTATAGCTGTGAAATCACCAGTCCAGTTTGTCTTGGTCATATTTACGACACCGGAATTGCTCGTGCGGAAGGTTCTTGCCGCACAGCCGGCATCTGACGGGATAACGGCGCTGAGTGAAGCCTTCTGACCTACCTTCATATTGATAAGACCCTTGCTGAGCTTTACGCTCTCAGGTGCGGGCTTTACGGTGACCTTACAGGTCGATTCCTTGCCGTTGTAGCTTCTGACAGTAACATAGGCAACACCGGGAGCAACTCCCACAAGATCGCCATGCCAGTCGGTACGGGTCATTTTTACTATTTTGCTGTTGCTTGTGCGGTATGTACGCTTTGAGCAGGCTGAGCCGTCATTTACAGATGAGCCGACAGTGAATTTTTCACCTACGCCGATAGTCAGTATACCCTTCGTCAGAGTTATCTTTGACGGAGCTTTTTTGACCGTTATCCTGCATGATCTTTCAAGCCCGGTACCGGTTCTTACGGTTATCCATGCGGTACCCGTCCCTACAGCTTTAACATTACCCTTCTGATCTACCGTAAGGATCTTTTTATCTGACGTTCTCCATGTCAGTGTCTTATCCTTGGAATTGCTTGATTTTACAGAAGCGTTAAGCTTTACCGTTTCCCCTTTGCCGACAGACATCTGAGTTTTGTTGAGAGAAACGGAAGCAGTCTGCGAAGCTGCACATACTGTAAAACCGTCACCGGATACCAACCCGAGAGTTGATATTCCGGGCGCTGCAATCATTACGGCAGAAAGAGCGACCGAACCGCATTTCTTCACAAATGTTTTTTGACCATAGAAATACCCTCCTGAAATAAATTTTTGACAGCCATGCTTTTTTTGCAGGCAGAAGCAAGCGCAGACATATATGCGTTTATGTAATTCATTCTATCACATACACTAAAATAAGTCAAATGATAACGTCTGATATATTCATATTTCCTAATATCATTCCGAATATATATGATAATTCACTTGACATTTGTATGGCATGAGGTTATAATTGAAACATATGATATGGGGGTATAGCTCAGCTGGGAGAGTGCTTGACTGGCAGTCAAGAGGTCACGGGTTCGAGCCCCGTTATCTCCACCAATAAATCCCGCTTATCAAGCCGTTTTTTGATAAGCGGATCTTTTCTTATTCCTATATTACGCATTACATTCTCAACTGCTGTCCGTGAAGGAGCAGTTTTTTCATGAGTACTGTCTGTTTTGATCAGATCTGTTACTGGTTTTTGTTTTTGTTCTTTTTCACAAGCACCACAGCAACAATGATACCGACAATAAGAGCCACCGCAAGAATAGCGATAATAACCACTAATAGAACGATCACTGTATTGTTGTCGGAGTTGTTTTGTGCATTGGTGTTGTTGTCTGCCTGGGAGGTGACATTCGGTAGTGTTGACACGCCGGTGCCACTGCTGTTTTCCTGCGGCTGTGAAGTTTCAGGTTCAGATACAAAAGATGGGAAAATCGACTTTGGTTCATACTTTACAAGAGGGGTAAGTTCATCTCTGACATCGTTGGTCATCTCTATCTGCTTAAAGCTTTCCTCAGTACCGTTGTAAATCACTTCTTTCAGGCTTGTGCAGTTTTTAAACGCATTCACCCCGATACTTGTCACACTGTCCGGTATGGTGACGGAGGTCAGGCTTGTGCATTCACTAAACGCACTCTCCCCGATGCTTGACACGCTGTCCGGGATGGTGACCGAAGTCAGGCTTGTGCATTCAGAAAACGCCCACGCCCCGATGCTTGTCACGCTGTCCGGTATGGTGACGGAGGTCAGGCTTGTGCAGTAAGAAAACGCATCCATCCCGATGCTTGTCACGCTGTCCGGGATGGTGACGGAGGTCAGGCTTGTGCAGTTATAAAACGCCTCATCCCCGATGCTTGTCACAGATTTCCCGTCAATAGTTGATGGTATGGTCACAGATGCTTCCGAACCTTTGTATTTGGTGATCTCAACTGTTCCGTCGTCAAGTATTGTATATTCGTAATCTCCGTATGTTTCCGCATAAGCGGTAAGGCTTGCCTGAGGTATGACTGCTGCTGACATTAATACCGCAGCCCCTGCGCTTGCCGTCATAAGAACCGATAATGCAATACTGCCGATTTTTCTCAGTATTTTTCCTTTCATTTTGACCGCCTCCGTATATTGTTATTTTGCATAAATACTATTCATATTATATATAATCTTTTGTGCGATGTCAAGGCTATAACGCACATAGATAGTGACCGGATGTGCGTTGCCCCAGAGTGCCGCCGGAGCAAAGCAGAAGTGTGACATCAATCCCTCTTCCCACGACAGAATACGTGATCACGGCGGAGGGGGCATATAAGCTCACGGGACAGAAAAAATAATTACAATATTGTAACTGTTGACCTTTTGAGGTAAACAAAACCTGAAATGGTAGGGTCTTATGAAAGGGGTATTCCCCGGAATATTCAGGATCATGGATCTGATGAACAAATACGGTCCGCTCGGAGCTGTGATCTATGATATCGTTATCTCGAAGGTATACAAAAACAGCTATTATCTGGAGGTTCCTTTAGAAAAGCTGGCATCTCAGATCATCCGGCTGATCGGGAACAGGTGGATAAAAAACAAAAGCCTTGTGCAGCAAGTGATTCTGTACTGCGCGGATATAGGGCTGTTCGATCATGCCCTCTTGTCGAAGTCTGTTATCACCTCTGCGGGAATCCAGCGACGCTACTCCGAAGTGACTGTGAGGAACAAGGTAAATAAAGAAAAATACTGGCTGCTTGAAAATAACGGTTCACAAGCGGCTTGTGAAAGTGTACCCTCTGAGAATATTTCTGTTGCAGAAAAAGCGATAAATGTTACAGAAATACCGGTAAATGCAGCATCTATGCAACAAAGTAAAGTAAAGAAAAGTAAAGTAAAGAAAAGTAAAGTGTGTGTAACGGAGCTTCCGTGCAGAGACGGCAGCTTCATCGTTGACAAGGAGCTTTTTGACACCTACACACACACTTATCCTGATATGATGATCGAATCATCATTAAAGCAGCTACGGAATTTCTTATGCACCAATCCGGGCAAGCAAAGGTACATAAAGAACGTAAAGGAGCAGATAGACTGGTGGCTGTCAGGGGATGATGAGAGAGGTAAGTACCGTAAAAAATATGCGGCTACGTTCGACGTTTCGGAATATGAAAGCAGCAGCGTCATTGATGAGGAAGGTATGATATGAGCGGGAATTTTAGCAGGCAACACTATGAGCGCAGGATACACGAGCTGACCGAAAGAGCAAAAGCCGGATCGGACAAAACAGACGATACCGATATCGGAGAGGAAGCATATCTGACGGCGCTGAGCGTATACGTCAGGCAGTACCGCGAAAACAGGCTGAGCCGGGAGGAACTTATCCTTCATCAGAAGAAATTGAGCATGAAGCTTGAAAGGTACTATCAGCATACAGAATTATTCGACAGACACGTAGGCATACGCAACAGCTACAGTCACGTCCTTATTGAGGCGGAAAAGGACGGCTGCTCTGTCTGTCGTAAGCTTGTTCGTATTTTTGACGGGAGGGATGCCGGATGATCGAAGAGACCATATGTCCGCACTGTCGCGGGGATTGCGCATATCTGCCAGAATCAGGGCTGTATCTGTGCATAAGGTGCGGCGCGTTCCGCGATGAATGTATTGACGAGGAGGACGAAAATGACAGCAAGGGAATATCTTTATCAGGCAAAGAACCTTGACGATTATATCAATGCAAAGCTTAAAGAGATCAGCTCACTTCGCAGCAGTGTGATGAGCCTGAGCTCTATGCAGTATGATAAGATCCTTGTCAAGGGCGGAGCAGTACATGACTTCACGAGCACGATCGACAGTATCCTGAAGCTTGAACGATAGATCGAATCACTTATCGACAAACTTACAAAGCTCAGGCTTGAGATCGGCAGACAGATAGAATCTCTCAGTG
>CADCGS010000144.1 GCA_902801055.1 uncultured Ruminococcus sp.
GAGCTTGCTCCCTGGCGAGGGCGCGGGTGTCCGGTGGACACCTCTCAGCCGCAGGCTGAGAAGCGCCGACCGAGCCGGCAGGCGAGACCCGGCAGCCCAACAGGCGGCACGCCACGCCGGGGATGGGGGTTGACTAATGGGGAGAATGGAATTATAATATGGGAGTAGGGTTCGTGAGAACCAGAAGAAAATGTTGACAGGAGAGTTAATACAATGAAAAAGTATAATATTACATTGCTCAGGGGCGATGGGATAGGCCCTGAAATCGTGGCAGAGGCCGTTAAGGTTCTTGATGCAGCTGCAGATAAATATGGTTTCAGCGTAAACTATACCGAGGCTCTTCTCGGCGGCTGTGCTATAGATGCGACCGGCGTGCCGCTCCCGCAGGAAACTATCGACAAATGTAAGGCAAGCGACAGCGTTCTTCTCGGCGCAGTCGGCGGCCCCAAATGGGATACTCAGCCCGGTAATAACCGCCCCGAGGCCGGTCTGCTCGGTATACGCGGCGCTCTCGGCCTTTTTGCAAACCTTCGTCCCGCAGTTATCTTTGAACCGCTGAGAGATGCGTCTCCGCTCAGAGCTGATATCATCGGCGATGCTATGGATATCATGATCGTGCGCGAACTGACCGGCGGTATCTATTTCGGTAAACGCGGTACTCTTGAAGAGGACGGCGTTCAGGCTGCATATGATACCGAAAAGTATAATGTGACTGAGATAGAGCGCATAGGCAGAGTTGCTTTCGATATGGCTATGAAGAGAAATAAAAAGCTCACAAGCGTTGACAAGGCTAATGTCCTTGATTCGTCCCGCCTGTGGAGAAAAACAATGATAGAGCTTTCTAAGGAATATCCTGAGGTAGAACTGAACCATCTCTATGTTGACAACTGCGCTATGCAGCTCGTCCGCAATCCTAAACAGTTTGACGTTATCGTTACATCGAATATCTTCGGCGATATCCTCTCCGATGAGGCGTCTATGATAAGCGGCTCTATCGGTATGCTTGCTTCTGCAAGCCTTAACAGCACAAAGCTCGGTCTGTATGAACCTATCCACGGCAGCGCTCCCGATATTGCGGGTCAGGGTATTGCAAATCCGCTGGCAACTATCCTTTCTGTTGCTATGATGCTGCGTTATTCTCTCGATGAGCCGCAGGCTGCTGATGCTATCGAAACAGCTGTTTCCAAGGTGCTTGATTCTGTCAGAACTCCTGATATCTGGACTGAGGGTATGACAAAGGTCTCAACCTCTGAAATGGGCGATGCTGTTTGTAAGCTTATAAAATAATCATCTTTGCCAACAGTGTTTTTTCTGAATACTGTTGGCATTTTCTTATTTTCATGATACAATAGACTATAATCAGGAGTGTAGCCGGTACGTGCACTCCAAGAGTACTTCCTTCTGGCGCAGCAGATATGGTGCTAAGCCGTAAGGCGGTCTCCCGGCGGGGTTGCTTTAAGGCAATACTGCACAAAGAACAAGTGCCGTTAACCTGTCAGTTATCAGGCGGGGTTTTTTTCAGAATTACGGAAAAAGAGTACCCCAAGAGTACTTCCTTCTGGCGCAGCAGATATGGCGCTAAGCCGTAAGGCGGTCTCCCGGCGGGGTTGCTTTAAGTGAGATGCAAATAATAATATAGTGATTTTTTGACATAAGGGGTATATCATTACACTGCGCCGGTTCAAAATCAATTGATCGCCCTTTGAGGGCACTAAATATTAAAGGAGATGAGATGATGAGCGAATATGCTCTGAGGACATTCGGTCTGACAAAAAAATTCGGGTACAAGTTAGCTGTAAATCAACTCAGTATCAATATAAAGCGCGGCGATATCTACGGCTTTATCGGTCCGAACGGCTCGGGAAAAACAACTGCTATGAAGCTTGTACTGGGACTGCTAAATCCTACAAGCGGAATGGTGGAGCTGTTCGGTACTAAGGGCGACAGCTCCGTAAAGAGAAAGGTAGGCTCCCTGATAGAATCTCCGGGACTATATCCCGAATGCTCGGCTTATGAAAATATGAAACGCTTTTCTATCCTCTGCGGCGGAAGTGATGCGGAAATAAACTATCTTCTTAATATGGTCGGTCTTGCCGGAACAGGCTCGAAGAAGGTCAAATCGTTTTCGCTCGGTATGAAGCAAAGGCTCGGTATCGCCGTGGCTTTATTGGGACATCCTGAATTGCTGCTGCTTGACGAACCGGTAAATGCACTCGACCCGATGGGTATGAAGGGCGTCCGCGACATGATAACCGATATTAACAGACAGATGGGTGTGACCTTCTTTATCTCCAGCCATCTTTTAGGTGAGCTTGAAAAGATCTCTACAGTCTACGGTATCATCAACCAGGGTATGCTCGTGGAGGAGCTGACCCGAGAGGAGCTTGATATGCGTTGTGCGGATAATCTGCATATCTGCTGCAGCGACCCCCAGAGAGCAATTAAGCTTATTCTCGACAAATACGGCGCGAGCCGCTATGAAATACATGACAATTGTATTGATATCTGGACGGATATCAGGCAGGCTGCTCATGTCAACCGAGAGCTTGTTACAGCTGATATCTTAGTATCTGAGATAAGCGTTACAAAGGCGCGATATGAGGATTATTTCCTGTCGCGTATGGGAAATATGAATGTCGGAGGAGGTGTGGGACAATATGTCTGAGCTTTTACATTTTGAATTCAGACGCCTTTTCAGGCGTGTCAGCTTTTATGTATGTACCGGCATAGTGATACTGTCGTCGGTTTTTATCATGTTTTTTATCTATAGTGTCAGCATTGTAGCCGGCGGATACGCAAAATCCCCGGATTTTATACTGCAGACAATATTCCCGATAAGCAACCTCCCGACATTTGTTATAATATTCATATCCATTTTCGGCTGTGAAGATTACGCCAAGGGAACGGCAAAAACTATTTTTTCCTTAGGATATCCGCGCTGGAAGATTTTTACAGCAAAGTTTATCACATCAAGTACAGCCAGTACAATAATGTATGGTGTGCTGTTACTTCTGACGATACTGCTTTCTAATAATTCAGACACCAAAGTTGATACTAATTACCTTTTGGGGCCATATGAAAATACTGATCCGTTTTATCTGATAGTGCTGCAGCAGTTCACATCTATCCTTGCGATAAATACATTTATCTTTTTAATATCAGAGATCGTAAGCAAAACAGGTATTTCCATCATAATTGGTATATTTGCTCCGGGGATCATTTTAGGTTTCGTTTCGTTCTTCTGCTCGATGATGAATTCCATGTTTTTCAATGACGCAGAGGAATCTGTTTTTACATCTATCAATAGTTTCTTTACAATGTACTGGCTGTCATCGTCCAATTCGATGGTTTATTTGCTGTCCCAGTTCTCAGATTCTTACGACAGAGTATTTGCCATCATTGTAAATCTGTTCTATGTAATGATATTCGGCGCTCTGTCGCTCCTTTGCGTAACCAAAAAGGAAATAAAATAAGACTCTCAGCCGAATTACTGACCGTAAAAAAACCGCAGGTGCCGTAATGACATCTGCGGATAATTATTATATACGATTATTTGCTGCGGAATTCAGAATCAATAAGATCAATAGCTGTCTTTATTGCATCCTGCTCGTCACTGCCGTCACATTCAATGCTTATCTCGGCTCCGCACACTATACAGGCGGACAGGATACTCAACAGGCTTTTGGCATTGACCGCATTTTTTTTATATCTCACGGTAATGTCACAATTAAATTTTCCCATTTCCTTGGCAAATACAGCAGCCGGACGAAGATGCAGTCCTTCGGGATTGCGAACGACTATAGTTTGTTTTATCATCTTTTCTTTCCTCCCTGTCTTTTCTTCTTTTCATCAGTTTCCTTTTTTCACTCTTACTTTACGGCAGTTTTTTCACTAGTTTATATATTATATAATATTTATTCTTAAAATTAAACCCCTTTAACCGAAAGTTAATAGTTTGTTAAAAAATTTGACACCGCACACAATATCATAGTTGTCACACTTCGCTCCGCCGGTGCGTGCACCCCAAGGGTACTTCCTACGGGCGCACCGGCTATTGACAGAAAAAGAGTTTGCATATATAATCAATATCAGTGAAAGTGAAAGAGGGAATGTTTATGGATATATGGACAATTCTGCATATAATCATGCCTGTGGCTATCGGTGCGGTAATAGGATATTTTACAAAT
>CADCGS010000145.1 GCA_902801055.1 uncultured Ruminococcus sp.
TGCTTTTGCCGGAGAAGAAATCTTTCCCCGCACAGCCTCGCGTATTTCCTCGGTCATTGTGTTCCATTCGCCGCACCCGGGGCATTTTCCGTACCATTTCGCGCTTTCGTGACCGCATTGTGTGCATACATACATAGTTTTTATTCTATCAGCCATTTTTATTAAACTCCTCTGCTTCGGCATACTGCAAAAATCCGCAGAATACCGCAAACGCCATTTCCTTCTGATATTTTTCCGTACCGAGCTTTTCCGCCTCCTGGGGATTTGAGAGAAACCCACATTCGACTATAACAGCCGGTACCTTTGCATTTTTCAGCAGATAAATACTGCCGTTATCCTTTTTCAGCTCACGCTTGTTCCCGGGCTGGATAAGCCCGGTGACGGAACGCCTGAGACATTCCGCGAGGGCGGCGCTTTTTTCATTATTCCCGGAATAGAATATCTGAGTGCCGCTGTACTTGCTCTGTTCAAATTTATTCTGATGTATACTGATCAGTATATTATTTTCGTTTCCGTTTATGAGCTTTTCACGGTTTTTCATATCGGAGACCTTTTTCTGTCTGACCGTCTTTGCATCCGGATCATAAACGGAGATATCCTCATCCCTTGTCATTACGACATTATACCCCGCACTGCAAAGCATATCCCTGAGCTTCAGAGAAACTGACAGATTGATATTCTTTTCCAGCAGACCGTTAGCCTCAGCGCCGCCGTCCTCACCGCCGTGACCGGGGTCTATGATAACAGTGACCTCCGGTGCAGGTGCCGAGACTGTCACGGCATCCTCCTGCACAGATGCATATATCAGTCCCCCGAAAAGGAACACTCCTATCAGCGCCGCCGAATACACAAGATAGACCCTTAGCTTTTCCACAAAAACACCCCCATAATGATCTATGCGGAAAAATCGGGCGTTATGATGCCAATGGATGCGGGGGAGTGCACAGCGGACAGGGGAAGAGCTGATAATGTCCGCGTAATGACAAGCAAAATGCCGGTGCTTTTGAAATGATCACCGGCATAAAGAATTATTATATTTTAAGGAAACACCGCACAAAACCCGCTTGATAACCGTCAGGTCAACTACGCTCGTTTTGCACATTCTGACGAAAAAATCGGCGGCGCATCTGCGGCACTATCTTTTTGCGGTATTGCCTTAGCTGTTTCCGGAGTGGTTATCTGTATTTACGGGGTAATGTATTACCGGGACACTTCCTTCGGCTACACCGTCATCCTCTTCAAGCGGCAGGGAATTCTTCTGGTAGAAATTCTCCTTTATTTCCATCAGCCTGTCAAGATTTTTGCAGAGCCGGAGATAAATGTTTTCCAGCCTGTCATCAAGGGTGACGGTACCTATCTTGATATCTCTTCTCAGATAGGTGAGATCCTCCCTGAAAAGGCAGATCTCCTTTTCGATATCGTCGATAAGCATAATGGTATCCATTGCCTTTTCCTGAGCCTCATCAATAACACTGTGAGCGCGTACCTCGGCTTTCATTTTGATCTTGACGAGACTTTCCTGAAGTTCGTCATATCTTTTTGCCTTGATAACGAGCGCATCGCATTTTTCCTGAAGCTGTCTTTTTTCGTCGAGACGAATATCAAGCTCCTTCTGATATGCTTCAATATCGCTTTCGCGCTGTCCTACAGCCTCTGCCAGACGCATCTGCGTATCCTGCAAAGAACGGTAAAGTGCATTCCTGGAGGCTGTCATTTCGATAAGGGCGATATTCTTATCAGTGGCCTCCATCTCGGCCTGTTCCAGTTTCCTTTTTAGAAAATCGATCTGCTCCTCGGGGGTCAGCTTAGAATCTGTGATAACCGAAATATCATCATTTTCAGAAAGCTCATCGGCATCAGCCATCATATCTGCAATAGCCTCAGCAGAAACCTTTTCCTCCGGACCCTGTCCGGTAATGCTAATATCAGTCATAGCCTGGCACCTCTTTTTCGGAATAATCTTAATTAATTATATCAAATATATTCCGATAAATCAATATCAAAGCAGAATTTTTTGTATAAAAACGTGAAAAAAGAGATTAATGTGAAATTCAGTATCATTGTATCCTGCCGAAGGATTTTTCCAGTTCCTTCTTTGAAAGGAAAAAGTAAATCGGTCTGCCGTGGGGGCAGTAGCGTATCTCAGGATTTTCCTCCAAAGCCTTTGCCAGAGCGATAAGCTCCTGCGGGTCGTTCACATTTCCCGCCTTGACAGCTGCCCGGCAGGCGGTATTTGCATATATCCATTCCATCTGTTCGGATAATTTCAGCCTTCTGTGGCGGCACAGATGATCCGCTATTTCCGTGAAGGACTGCATGATATCCTCCTTTTCGAGCATGACCGGAGTACTGCGGACGAGTATGGTCTTTTCACCGAAGCCGTCCACCTCGAAGCCTGCCGCAGAGAGCAGCTCCTTGTTTTCAAGGATAATGCGGCATTCCTCATTATCGAGGGTGACGGATACCGGCTCAAGCAGCAGCTGAGCATTTTTGCCGCGTCCCTCTTTTTTCAGGCGTTCATATATCAGTCTTTCGTGAGCGGCGTGCTTATCTATGAACATGAGCCTGTTTTCATCGTATTCGATTATTATGTATGTACGGAAGGCTTCTCCGATATATCTGAGTATCGGCTCGGGCTTTGCTTCCGGATCGGGGGCAATATCCGCGAGGATATCCTCATTTTCTGGCAGACTTACACGTACTGCCGAAAGCTCCGGTACGGGCAGAGCCGGAGCGGAGGGCTTTTCCTCCTCCTGAGAAAAAGCCGGATATCCGAATTTTGCTGCGAGGTCAGCTTTTGTTATCTGTGCGGCGGAGGGGATAGCCATAGGCTCATCCGAAACGCATACGCTTTCCTGATACGGCTTCGGCGGGATATAGATTTCCGGCTCATCATCGTCTGCCGGGCTGAGAACAGGAGGCGCTGCCGGCGGTTCAGCTGCGGCGGAGATACCGAGCTGTTTTCCTCTGTCTGCCGGTTTTGCAAGCAGCTGGGGGGAGGTAAAGCGCACCTCACTGCGGACAGGCGGTTCGTTTCTTGTATCGTATGTCATTACAGCAGAGCGCACAGCATGGTAAACGCTGTCGAATACCGGCGCTTCATTTGTGAACCTGACCTCTAATTTAGCCGGGTGAACATTTACATCGAGCGAAGAACAGTTCATTTCCATAAGCAGCACACAGGATGGGAATTTCCCTGCCATGATACTGCCCTTATATGCCTGTTCAAGCGCCGCCATAGCTGTCTTTGAACGGACATATCTGCCGTTGATATAGAACATCTGCATATTCCGGTTAGCCCTGACGGAGGAGACAGGCTTTGAAATAAAGCCGCTTATCTTTATCCTGCCTCCGGAATATGATACGGGGATAAGGGTATTATAGAATTCCTTCCCGAAAACCTGAAATACCGCATTTCCGAGCTTTCCGTCCCCCTGGGTCTTGATGGTCTGTTTTCCGTCGCGGATAAAGGTAAAGCTTATTTCCGGGTGGGAGAGGGCTATGCGTTCAAGCATAGCGGAAACGGCATTTCCCTCGGTCACGTCCTTTTTCAGGAATTTCATTCTTGCCGGGACATTATAGAATATATCCCTTGCTATAAAGGTCGTACCCTTTGGGCAGCCTATTATATCAAAAGACTTTTCCTCGCCGCCTTCAATGACATATCTTGTGCCGTCCTGTTCATTTTCGTTTTTTGTAATCAGTTCTACCCTTGAAACAGCACAAACAGACGCAAGAGCCTCTCCCCGGAAGCCGAGGGTAGCTATTGCGTCGAGATCATCCTTTGCGGATATTTTGCTTGTGGCGTGGCGCAGGAACGCATTTTTTACATCATCGCGCTCTATCCCGCAGCCGTCATCGGTCACGCGCATATAAGTGACTCCGCCGCGCCGTATTTCGACGCAGATGCTTTTCGCGCCCGAATCTATACTGTTTTCCACAAGCTCCTTTATTACCGAGGCAGGCCGCTCTATTACCTCACCGGCAGCGATCAGCTCGGCTATATTTTTGGGTAATACGTTTATTGCACCCATAATTTTCCTTTCCTGGTCATTTGAGCAGTTTTATCAGCTCGAAAAGTATATTCATTGATTCCATCGGTGTAAGAGTATTTATATCCAGCTCACGCAGTCTTTTTTCGATGGGTGTTTCCTTGGGGACAAGTTCCATCTGCATTTCC
>CADCGS010000146.1 GCA_902801055.1 uncultured Ruminococcus sp.
TGTCAGTTCGCGTAATCGTTCGCTCCGCTCACTCTGCACCCGTAAGGAGGATTTATAAGCCGCGATCGGAACAAAAGCCGCGGGGAACAGAACGCCGGCGTGCCTGGTAATTAAGTATAGACCGCGAGTAGTGAATGTTCGGTATGAGTGCAGAGCGGAACGAAGTGGAGCGACCGGCGCGAATTGCCCAGTGCGGGCACGCACCGGAGGCACTCCGCCGCGAATTGCCCAGTGCGGGCACGCACCGGCGACACGCCGACAGAGCGTAGCGGAGTGTAATTCCTAACTCCACACTCCACACTCCTAACTCAGTTCCACATTTAACGAAGTGCTGTGTTGCCTTAGGAAAGGCGGCTGACCCGATTATTTTCAGGGCTTTATGATGTTGAAGCCTGCTGCACGGATAATGCGGTTATATACGGCAAGACCAATGCCGGTTTTTTCGGGACAGTGTGCATACACACGGGAAACGCCTTCCTCGTCGGCTGTACGCAGTGCTGTGAAAAGTCTGTGAGCCTGTGTACGGTAATCGGCCGCCGCTCCGATGGAAATGCATGGCAGCGGCAGTCTTCCCAGATCCTCACTGTAGCAGAGTACAGCCTCGCCCGGTCTGCCGTTTTTGCGGATATAGCTGTAAAACTGCTCGCCGCTGCCGTCGATCAGGATGACCTCCGCCTTCGGCGCATAATGCTTGTATTTCATGCCGGGACTTGCAGCCTGCTGACCCTCGGCAAGCGGATTTATAACCGCGCTGTTTATTATGACCTCGCCGATAGTTTCCTTTAGCTGCTCGAAGGTTATTCCGCCCGGACGCAAAAGCTCCGGTATCGGTGTTGCAAGGGTTATGACGGTGGATTCCACGCCAACGTCACAGTCTCCGCCGTCAATGATGGCGTCTATTCTGCCGTCCATATCGTCCCGTACATGATTGAATGATGTCGGGCTGGGGCTGCCGGAGCGATTGCCGGACGGCGCCGCGATCGCTCCCAAAACCTTTAACCCTTACTTCATCGGGGACAAGAGCTGATTTCGGGAGTATCATCGTAAGCGGTCCCGGCCAGAATTTTTTTGCAAGCCTGCGCGCCTTTTCGGGAAATTCCCTGACAAGGCTGTATATCTGCGATATCTCGGAAATATGTACGATAAGCGGATTGTCGGCGGGTCTGCCCTTAGCCTCGAATATTTTCTTTACCGCCGCGCCGTTCAGTGCATCAGCGGCAAGACCGTATACAGTTTCTGTCGGCATGGCGACAACGCCGCCGTTTTTTATTATCCGCGCCGCTTCTCTGATATCAGCGTCCTCGGACGACAAAAGCAATGTTTTCATTTTATCCTTCCTGTCAGTATTTTTTTATCAAATTATCGGGGTCATCCGGATAGCCGTAAGGGGTGATCGTCTTTTTCTCACTGTCGATATAGAAGTTGCCTTCCTCGTTCAGACCGCCCTCATAGAATAATTCTCCGTCTGAGACCATATGGGTCATAAGCTCCTCGGGCTGCTCCTCGCTCTTTCCCTCGTCACGCATATTATGCTCAGTATTGACAAAGAATTCGCCGTCCGTATTTTCGGATCCTGTATATATGCCGTCATCCTCAAAAAGATAATCGGAGCGTTTGAGCTTATGAATTTCCAATTCGGGATGCCTTCTGTAGTACAGGCTTACATATGCGTCCTTTACCATCTTTTTTATAGCGACGATGAACAGCAGGAACATTAATACAGCCCCGACAAAGGTAAATATTATTTGTTTATCAGGTATCTTGTCATCAGCAGCGGTGATATCCACCTCCAGCCCCATTATTGTTTCCTGGGTGCCGGTATGGATATTATGGTTCCTGAGGAAGTTATTCGTATTAAGATAGGTCGCGACTATGCTGCGGCTTACATCCTTCATTTTGCGGACATATCCGCGGAACCTGACACTTTCGATCTCTTTCTTTGAAAGCTTGTACATCTCATCGCCTATCGGAGTATTGTCCTTTACCCTGAACACGAGCAGCTTTTCTGTATTTGTTATGTAAAGATAATACTTTACGTCTGTTTCAATATTATCGGTCTGAGCGTCGATCGCCATATTACTGTCATTCGCATCAAATTCGCTGACCCCGGTATATCTGCTCAGATCTATGCTTCCGTCAACATGGGTTATTTCCCCGAAAATACTCTTTCCCGCTTCAATAGAATCAAAATCAGTGACATATGAAGGATGGGCATTATTTGCGGCGATCATTTTCATGCCGGCGACTATCTGCCACACCATCATTGCAAGGCAGATAAAGGCTATGATAATCTTCACCTTTTCCCATTTTCCACCCCTGAAATTACTCTGTTTCATACAGCGCTCCTCCGGTCATTCATCATTTTCTTCAAGCTGTCTTGCTCTGTCTGCTGCGATAAGCGCATCTATGATCTCATCGGGGTCGCCGTTCAGGATATCCTCAAGCTTATACAATGTCAGCCCTATCCTGTGGTCGGTAACACGTCCCTGCGGATAGTTATATGTGCGGATACGCTCGCTCCTGTCGCCCGTACCGACCTGTTGTCTGCGTTCAGCGGCGACCTGTCCCTGCTGTTTGTCTCTTTCGGCTTCGAGCAGGCGTGACCGCAGCACCTTCATTGCCTTATCCTTATTCTTATACTGGCTTCTCTCGTCCTGACATTCCACTACAAGGCCTGTCGGCAGATGAGTTATACGTATAGCGGATTCTGTTTTATTGATATGCTGACCGCCGGCTCCGCTGGAGCGGAAGGTATCTATTTTCAGATCAGAAGGGTCGATCTCCACCTCGACATCCTCAGCCTCGGGGAGTACGGCGACCGTCACGGTCGAGGTATGGATCCTGCCTTGTGTTTCTGTTTCGGGCACACGCTGGACGCGGTGGACGCCGCTTTCAAATTTCAGTCTTGAATATGCGCCGGCACCGGTTATCATGAAGCTTATTTCCTTATAGCCGCCAAGCTCTGTTTCATTTGCGCTGACTATCTCGCTGTGCCAGCCCTTTCTGACGGCGTACATGGAATACATACGGTACAGCACCGCCGCAAACAGAGCAGCCTCCTCGCCGCCCGCACCTCCGCGGATCTCTATTATTACATTCCTGTCGTCGTTGGGATCCTTCGGCAGCAAAAGCAGCTTCAATTCCTCGGTAAGCCTTGACAGCTCTGCGCTGAGCAGTGAAACCTCATCTTGTGCGAGAGCGCGCAGCTGAGCATCACCCTCGCTGGTCAGAAGCTCCTTTGCCTGAGAAAGCTCCTCCATACATTTTTTATATTCCCGGTATTTCAGGGCGACCGGCTCAACGCCTTTCAGCTCCTTCATTGTCTCCGTATATTTTTCGGAAGAGCCTGCCACTGCCGGATCGCACAGTCTTGCGGAAAGCTCCTCATATTTACTTTCAAATATCTCTAATTTATCAAACATATCATTTCCCCCACAAGGCATACTGACCGCTGCGGTTTCCCGAACGAGGCTCCCCGGTGGAAACCCTTTCCTAAAAAAACTGACTAAAAAATCAACATAAGGCAATACCGCACAAAGACAGTGCCGCAGATGCACCGGCAGCTTCCCGGCGGAGTGCCTCCGCTCTCAATTTCGTTTTCAAAACAAATCATGCTGCAAAAAATATTTCTTTCCCAAAACTATATGGGCACCGGAAGCTTCCCGGCGGAGTGCCTCCGCTCTCAATTTCGTTTTCAAAACAAATTATGCTGAGAAAGATATTTCTTTCCCAAAACTATATGGGCACCGGAAGCTTCCTTGCGGAGTGCCTCCGCTCTCAATTTCGTTTTCAAAACGAATCATGCTGAGAAAGATATTTCTTTCCCAAAACTATATGGGCACAAAAAGCTTGCCAGCGGTGCTGCATTAAGAATGACCTTCCTTTTCTGCTCGGTACAAAAGCAGCATCACAGCTCGTCCGGTCTCAGAGTTTCGCCGTCGCGCATCAGCCTGCGGATATTTTTTTCCGCCTTGGCACGCGGTATCATAAGCTCATGTCCGCAGCCGAGACAGCGCAGACGGAAATCCATCCCTATCCTCAGCACAAGAAAGCATTTATCCTTTCCGCAGGGATGCGGCTTTTTCATTTCCAATATATCATTTATCCTGACATCCATAAATGTACCCCGATCATCTGATAATATTTCCTTTTCATTTTCCGGACGGAAAAATGGTCACATCAAAAAACAAGACCGCAGGGAGCGATTACGCAAATCGTCCGTGCGGTCACGCACTGGAGCAGGTAACGGGAATCGAACCCGCCCACTCAGCTTGGGAAGCTGATGTACTACCTCTATACGATACCTGCAATTAGATCCATTCCTCCGGCAAATACAAGCCGGCTTACTGTTGTATTTATTATTCTATCACATTGATAATGGATTGTCAATTCAAGATTATCAGAATTTATTTTTCTTTTTGTCTTGTAAGATATGTTATTTTATGTTATAATAATCAAGCCAATAAATTGTTATCATATATCTGCCCGTAGCACAGCTGGATAATGCATCAGACTCCGACTCTGAAGATCGAGGGTTCAAATCCCCCCGGGCAGGCTAACGCATGACCGCACAGGACGATAGGCAGCTTTGCTGCCGCGCGTAATCGCTCCCTGCGGTCGCTTTTTTTTCGTAAGTTCGGGTTCTGTGCCGCGCTCCATTACTTACTAAACATCAAAATTGTACTTGACCTGGGGGACACTTTAGTGATACTATAGGTATAGAAGCAAATTCACTTGGATCATTTAAGAATTACAAACATTATTATGTAACCGGAATATGTGATTACTCTGACGATAAATTTACAATAACCTCAAAAACTCCGGAAAGGGTTTATACCTTTATCAGAACAGATGATGAATCAATTGATAGTTTGCGAGATAAATCTGAGTTGCTTGACGAGAATTCAGAAAGTCAGGTAGAATCATCAGAATGATACTACGCCCACAACTGGCGCGGCGATGTTGTTGCACTGTATGATTCCACGGGTACGCTTTTTGCAACATATGACTATGATGCTTGGGGCAAGTTGATTTCAGTAAAGGATGCAAGCGGCAACTCTATCCGTTATCGTGGGTACTACTATGATACTGAATCCGAGCTGTATTATCTCCAGAGCAGGTATTATGATCCGACGACAGGGAGATTTGTTAATGCGGATTCTTTTGAGTATCTGGGCGCAAGCGACAGTATAAAGAATTACAACCTGTTTTCATATTGCGATAATAATCCTGTCATTTTATTCGATCCCGATGGTACTATTGCTATTACGACTTGTGTGATAATTGGGGCTATTGCCGGTGCTGTAATCGGTGGAGCAATCGGCGGTGCAATTGGGTATAAACAAGCTGTAAAAAACAAAGTAGCTAAATCCGATCAATGGAAATATGTTGTTGGATATGGTTTAGGTGGCGCAGTAATAGGTGGTGTTATCGGCGGATTTGTAGGGTATGGAGTTGGATTTTTATGTGGCGCAACAGGTTCAAGTGGAATAGCGTTGAGAGCAGTATCAAAGGGATTAAATAGTATTCCAAATAAAACGTGGTCTCATATTATTACTAATAAACACGCATGGAATCTTGTGATGAAATTTGTAACAAGAAATGGAGTTAAAAATATCATATCTAAGGTTATGAAAAATGGCGCAACAACTTTATTAGGCAAATATGTGAATAAAGGTATAGTGTCAATGGTATTTCAAGCATCTCTTAAGTATTCAGGTGAAACAATAATTGTTAATTATAGTGTGATTGATGGGATAATCAGAATATCTGATGCGTGGGTGAAAACAAGATGATTAATTTTTTTTATGATGATTGTATTATATCTAATTATGAAAAAAGAGGTGAATGGGAAGAAACGATTTCATATTTAAAAAGCCTCGTTCATAGTGACAACACAGACAAAAGTATCTTTTTTCGATATGCAGCTCAGTGTTGGTATGTTCTGACTTTCTGGGATTGTTTTATGCCGAAAGAAAAACTAAGTCGGTCATTTTTTGAAATGAATATGAAAAGTGCGTATAGAATTGCAAAAAAATACTATTGGAATGATTCAAATTGTTTATGGTTGTTCGGCTATTTTATGTGCATTAATCAAACTGACTTTTTGTTTATTGACAAAAATATTTTAGAAATCGAACAAATGGGTAATAATTTAATAATCAAAGCCTATTCATTCGACATTAATAATCCTCTGTCGGAAATTATGTATTTAGCCGATAATGGAACAAAACAAAATTATAAAAATGCTGTTGAAAAGGCAAAAAGCAGTATTACTGAAAAATTTCCGGGGGATTCGGCTGTTGATTGTTATTTTCGAGAAATATTCACTCATTGTATATGATATGACGAGACATTAATATTCACTTCCTATAATTGCATTACGATCACTTATGATGCCATCGGCAATCCGTTGAATTACCGCAACGGTATTACAATGACCTGGCAGAACGGAAGAGAATTGAACACATTAAGTCAGGGCAACAACAGTGTTTCTTACACATATGATGCAGACGGGCTAAGAACTACAAAGACTGTCAACAATACATTGTGCAGATATGAATATGTTAACGGTCAGCTTCTTTACGAAACAAAGGGATCGAAAAGTATTCATTATATCTATGACGGAAACGGCAATGTCCTCGCTGCTAATTATAAATCTTCATCCAATGCGACAGAGCAGACCTATTATTACGCCCACAACTGGCGCGGCGATGTTGTAGCCCTTTACGACTCCACAGGTTCTCTTTTTGCAACATATGACTATGACGCATGGGGCAAGTTGATTTCAGTAAAGGATGCAAGCGGCAACACTATTACATCCGACAGCAATTTTGCTATCCTGAACTCTATCCGTTATCGTGGATACTATTATGATAC
>CADCGS010000147.1 GCA_902801055.1 uncultured Ruminococcus sp.
GGCTTTAGTTACGATCGCGGCTTACAAAGTTTCCTTACGGGTGCAGAGTGAGCGGAGCGAACGATTACGCGAACTGACACCGGCGGCACGCCGGCGCGGCTTACAAAGTTTCCTTACGGGTGCAGAGTGAGCGGAGCGAACGATTACGTGAATTGCCCAGTGCGGGCACGCACCGTGGGTCCAGGGAGCTTGCTCCCTGGTCAAGATAAGAGGTTTTTGATTTGACATCATTGTACAGGCTGCCGCTGACAAGGCTCAGCGGTGTAGGAACAAAAAAAGAAGAGCTTTTCGCAAGGCTCGGGATAGAAAGCATCGGCGATCTGATACGTTTCTATCCGCGCAGCTATGAGGATTGGAGAAGTCCCTGTCTTATTGCTGATGCACCGGCAAACGGACTGTGCTGCGTCAAGGCTTATGTAGAAAAAGCAAGACCGCCCGCAAGGATAAGGGGCGGTATGACGATATTCAGGATAAAGGTGTGTGACGGTTATGATTATATGACCGTCACCTTCTTTAATCAGAAATATGTTTATGAAAAGCTCAGCGCAGGCGGAGAATTTCTATTCTACGGAATTGTCAGATCCGGCGACGGCGGGCGCGAAATGACCTCCCCCGCCGTATCATCTCCGGAGGGCTGCGGTATCCACCCCGTCTATCCGCAGACAGCAGGTCTGAGTACAAAGCAGATAGAAAACGCTGTGCGTCAGGCTGTGAATATGCTCCCGGAAAAGACGAACGACCCCCTCCCCGGCTGGATACTGGAGCAGTATGGTCTTTGTCCGCTCGATTTTGCTGTCAGGAGGATACATTTCCCGGAGAGCATGGAGGATGTCCGGAAAGCCCGGGAGCGCCTTGCATTTGAGGAAATGCTGATACTCCAGCTCGGTATGGCGATGCTTAAAGGCGCAGGCAGGCGCAAAGCTGCCTGTATGAGGATAGAAAAGGACTTCACGGAGGAATTCTTTTCCCTTCTGCCCTTCTCCCCCACCGGCGCACAGCGCAGGGCGGCTATGGAATGTATCAGCGATATGAGCAGAACGGATCACCCGATGAACAGGCTGATACAGGGAGATGTCGGCTCGGGAAAAACAGCTGTTGCCGCTGCGGTCTGCTACAGTGCGGTAAAAAACGGTATGCAGTGCGCTATGATGGCACCGACCGAGATACTTGCGTCGCAGCATTTTGATTCACTCAGCGGGCTGCTCAGCGGTACGGGGATCAGGATATCCTTGCTTACCGGCTCGCTTACGGCGGCAAAAAAGCGTGAGGTTTATCAGCTTATCGAAAACGGCGGTACGGATATAGTGATAGGTACTCATGCGCTGATATCGGAAAGCGTCCGGTTCCGGTCGCTCGGGCTTGTCATAACCGATGAACAGCACCGTTTCGGCGTAGCGCAGAGAGCGGCTCTTATCGCAAAGGGAGAAAGCCCTCATATCATGGTAATGTCCGCGACGCCTATCCCCCGCACCCTTGCGCTGATGATATTCGGCGATCTTGATCTGTCGGTGCTTGATGAAATGCCGCCGGGAAGAAAGAAGGTCGATACATTTCTTATTGACAGTGCAAAGCGGCAGCGTGCGTTCGGGTTCCTGAAAAAGCAGGTGGACAGCGGCAGACAATGCTATATAGTCTGTCCTCTGGTGGAGCAGAATGACAGCGAGCTGCAATCCGCCGAGGAATATGCGGAAAAGCTGAAAGACACCCCGCTCGGGAGCTGCCGGACGGCTATTCTCCACGGGCGCATGAAGGCTAAGGAGAAGGAGGCTGTAATGGCGGCATTTTCCTCCGGCGAGATACAGGTATTGATCTCTACAACGGTCATCGAGGTAGGCATAAACGTACCGGATGCAACGGTGATGATGATAGAGAACGCGGAAAGGTTCGGACTGTCGCAGCTTCATCAGCTGCGCGGGCGTGTAGGCAGAGGAAGCGACAAATCATACTGCATCATGGTTTCGGACAGTGAGGGCGCTGTCACGCGGGAGCGTCTGAAGGTCATGTGCATGACGAATGACGGGTTCAGGATAGCAGATGAGGATCTGCGCCTGCGCGGTCCTGGAGATTTTTTCGGTTCGCGCCAGCATGGTCTGCCGGAGCTGAAAGTCGCGGGAATGTCGGATATGGTCATACTTGATCAGACGCAGGATGCCGCACGCAGTATCCTGGAAAAGGATCCGGAGCTTTCGGATAAGGAACACAGAGGTCTGATGTTCGAGATAAAAAGGCTTTTCGGCAAATCGGGAGATATCCCGTTTTTTTCAGAATCGCCATAAGTAAACCGCCCTGCCGGAAACGGATCCGGCAGGGCGGTTGTGCGAATTTCATGTACAGTATGAAACTCACAAATTAATTATACAGGTATTACATCAACTTGTCAAGGTTTATCACGCAAAAGTATTGAAATTCTGAATAGTTTTTCTGAATAAATATATTTTATTGAATTATCAGGATACTCTCCGCCGGGGCGTACAGGATCAGAATTTGCGGTATTTCTTGACAGGTCTTGTTGTTTTCTTGCGGCGGTTGTATACAGCGGCTACTATGAAATAGATCACTACAAGAATGAAAATGACAGCCAGCGTGATAATGAACCATTTGGAGGAGGCGATCTTTTTCAGACCGTCAACAGCAGTGAGCAATTCGCTGCGGTCTACTGATTCACTCGCCAGCAATTCGATCTTGGCAAGATCCTGGTTCGCATAGCTCAGCGTCACCCAGCCGACATGGTCGCCCTCCTTTATGGGAGCCTCAATGTGATCCGGTACGTCATATATCCGGTCGATGCTTTCTATGGAAACATCATCCGGCATGATCGTAGAAAAACCGTCTGCCGGGGATAACTGAATAGTATCCTTGTTCCATGCAAAATCTATCTTTATCTCCTTCACAAGATCGTTTTTGTCAAGGATAGATTTGATCGAAAGATTATCAAATGCCCAGCGGTAAAGTTCCGCTGAATCTATCATTGCACCGTTGTCGTAAAGCTCGCCGTTTTCGTCCTCATAGGGCGCACCGTAGGCGACGCAAAGATATGTATATCCGTTTTTGACAGCGGTCGAAACAAGACAGTATCCGGAATCGTTTCCTGTCGATCCTGTTTTAATGCCCTGAGCATAGGGATAATAGTATTCTCCGCCGCGGTTCTCGTCGATCATGTAGTTGGTGGTGACGAGGTATCTGTCATCTCCGAGACAATCCGAGGTGACTGTATTTGATATTTCCGCGAACATGGGAAGCGTCAGCGCATATTTTGTTATGGTCGCCATATCCGTAACGGTAGTGTAATGGTTAGGATCATTCAGTCCGTGAGGATTTTCAAAATGTGTATTCTTGCATCCGAGCTTTTTTGCCTTGTCGTTCATCATGCCGACGAATTTGCTGATATCTCCGCCGCCGATATAATCTGCAAGGATCAGCGCGGCGTCGTTTCCCGAGGGGATCATAAGACAGTTGAGCAGCTGATATATACTCAGTTTTTCGTCAGCCTCAAGCCCTGCAACAGAGCTTCCTGTGCCGTCAAGCAGATGAAGGACATCGCTTTTTACCGTGACATAAGTTTTTTTGAAATCACTTACGTGCTCGGCTGTAATGATATAGGTCATTATTTTTGTGGTCGATGCCGGAAATCTTCTTTCATCCGGATCCTTGGAAAAGACAACATTTCCCGTATCGAGATTTTCAAGATATACTGATTTGCTTTTAAGTTTTATGTCAACATTAAATTCCGCAGCATTTACTTTATTTGGCGGATATATCATCAATGATGACAAAAAAACAATAAATGCCATTAAAAAAGCCATTGTTTTTTTCATAGAAAAAATTCCACTCCTGTGATATAATTAACCGTGATGATCACTCCGGCGGTGCCGCCGGTCTCAATTCACGCCGGCGTGCCGCCGGTGTCAGTTCACGTAATCGTTCGCTCCGCTCACTCTGCACCCATAAGAAAGCTTTGTAAGCCGCGACCGTTATTTATTGTATACGATCTTTCCGTCTGCTTGCGGCGGCGCACCTGTCATAAAGTATAGACCGCGAGTAGTGAATGTTCGGTATGAGTGCAGAGCGGAACGGAGTGGAGCGA
>CADCGS010000148.1 GCA_902801055.1 uncultured Ruminococcus sp.
GAAGACAGGATATCCCATTCTTCGCAAGATGCTCCCCTACTCCGTAATGCTCAGCCTCAGCCTGTTCGCCAAGCTCCAGCATATCGGCAAGTACGGCTATCGTCTTTCCCTTGCTTATATCACGCAAAACGTCAAGCGATACCTTCGTCGCCTCCGGACTTGCATTGTAGCTGTCGTCAATCAGCGTAAAACCGTCAAGATGATATATCTGCTGCCTCATCGGAGCATTTTTGTATGACGAAAGACCACGCTGTATCTGCTCACTGCCAAGCCCCAGCCGCTCGGATACAGCTATCGCTGCAAGAGCATTTCTTACACTGTGCTCGCCGAGAGCAGGAATAGTATATTCCTTTTCCCCCGCCGGAGAAATACAGGTGAATTTTGTTTCAAAATTTTCGGTCGTTATGTTTTCTGCACGGTAATCACATTCTGCGGACATACCAAAACGCACAATACCAAAACCCCGCTCCGTACAAAGCGTCAGCAGAAGCGGATCGTCACCATTGATGAAAAGAACGTCATCAGCCGTGAAATGCTTCGTTATGCGGAATTTTTCTTTGAGTATGTTTTCTCTGCTGCCGAGGTTCTCAATATGCGCTGTGCCTATATTGGTCATGACTGCCATATTGGGATAGGCTACATCGCACAGCCTGTCCATCTCGCCGGGCATACTCATACCCATTTCTATAACGGCGGCTTCGTTTTCGTCCTTTATATCGAACATCGTACATGGCATACCTATCTGGCTGTTGCGGTTGCCCGGTGTTTTCATTACATTCATACCGCCCGAAAGCGCAGCAGCGATCATTTCCTTCGTGCTCGTCTTGCCGACGCTGCCGGTCACTCCGATAAAATGGAGACTTGTGAACCGGCGGCGGTACCATCCTGCAAGCCTTTGCAGCGCATCAAGGGTATTATCCACGCGAATGATCTCTCCCTGGAATTCATCTGACAGATCATTCTGCGTGAATACGGCAGCACCCTTTTCAAGGCACTGCGGAATGAACCGGTGCGCGTCAACATTTTCACCGACTATCGGAACGAAAAGCGATCCCGCGCCGACAGCACGGCTGTCATACTGTACATTATCTATTTTTTTCTGCGGGTCGCCGCTTACTATCCTTCCGCCGACAACAGCAGCGATCTGCTCAATACTTATCTCCTTCATATAAACTCCCATCTTCCGGATCATTATGCATTATGCATTGATCAGGCTTTCTGTTTTGAAGAAATAATTTCTGCAATGACCTCACGTTCGTCATAGTGGGTCTTTTTTCCGTTTTTATCCTGATAATCCTCGTGTCCCTTTCCGGCAAGAACGATTATATCTCCGTCCTGTGCATTTTCTATGCAGTAGCGTATAGCGTCCGTCCTGTCGGGGATAGTGACATATTTTCCGTCCGTCTTTTTCATTCCGGTCACGATATCGGCAATAATATCGTTTACATCCTCAAATCGGGAATTATCCTCGGTTATGACCGAAAGGTCGGACAGCCTGCCGGAGATCTCGCCCATTTCAAAGCGCCTGTCTCTCGGGCGGTTGCCGCCTGCGCCGAACAGTGTGATAAGCCTTGCCGGTTTATATTCACGCAGGGTCGTAAGGATATTTTCCATGCTGACGGCATTATGCGCATAATCTATCAGCAGTGTATAATTTCCCGGAACGGGAACGCTTTCTACTCTGCCCTTGACCTTTACCTCGTTAAGCCCGTCAAATATCTGCTGCGGCTTTACTCCGAGGTGCAGACATACCGCAATAGCTGCCAGTGCATTATGAACGGTAAACATTCCGGGTATCGCAACATCTATCGTTTCTTCAAGAGTGCCGCTGCATCTGAAGCGTACTCCAAGATATCCGGGCTTTGACAGCAGCTGTGCATCCGACGCCCTGAGCTGAGCGCTCTCATCGCAGCCGTATGTTTCAACGCGGCAGGTATGGTTTTCAAGCATTGCCTCATATGCCGGATCGTCAATATTCATGATACCTGTGGTACACTGGCGGAAAAGCAGGGATTTGCAGTGACGGTAATCCTCCATTGTCGGGTGCTCCACTCCGCCGATATGGTCATGCGAGAAATTTGTGAAGATGCCGTAATCGAATATAAAGCCGTCGGTGCGGTGCCATTTTATCCCGAGGGACGACGCCTCCATTACGCAGCATTTGCAGCCCTCGTCTATCATCTGGCGCATAGCGCGCTGTATCTCGTATGATTCGGGGGTAGTATTATTTGTCTTGATATGCTTATCCCCGACAAAGATACCCAGCGTTCCGATAACGCCGGTCTTTATGCCGCCCTTTTCGAGGATCGAGCGTATCATCATGGCAGTAGTGGTCTTACCCTTTGTGCCGGTTATGCCGATGGTCGTAAGGGTATCGCCCGGATTGCCGAAATATTCTGCTGAAAGAAAAGCCAGAGCCTTTCTTGTATCGTCGGTTTTTATTACTGCCGCTCCGGTCACGGTCACATCGCGGCTGATCACAACAGCGGCGGCGCCGGCATCTGCGGCATCCTGTGCGAATTTATGGCTGTCCACAGCTGAGCCTATCAGACAGACGAAAACGCAGCCGGGGATGACCTTTCTGGAATCATAGACAACATCGGTTATTTCAACATTGGTGCTGCCCTGTACCAGGGTATAATTCATTCTTGTAAGAAGCTTTTCAAGCGTCATAAATATGCTCCTTTCGGCAGCGGCAGGGATAGCTTATCAGAAGGAATCCTTGTCGTAAAGATAACGGTAGAAATCAGCATAATCGGTACGTCCCTCAGAGGTGAACTGTATTGCGTCGCGGGGGTGCTGGTTCAGTCTCCCTGTAAGAAGATAGGGGATATCATATCCCCAGATAACACCCTCCTCTCTGAGCTTTACGATATGCTTTTCTATGAATTTGAGTACAGGAGTGATATGGTATTTCGGGTTTTTCAGGAATCCGAGCAAAAGCTCTGTCGGGCAGTTGCCTGCACCGCGTCCCATGCTGCTTACGGTAGCGTCAAGATAGCTTACGCCCATAGTCAGTGTCTCGATAGTATTTGCGAAGGCGAGCTGCTGATTATTATGTGCATGGATACCGATGGTTTTGCCGTATTTATCGGCGACCTCCAGATATTTTGAGGCAAGACGTCTTATCTGCTCCGGATAGAGTGAGCCGTAGCTGTCCACGATATATATTTCATCAACGCAGCTCCGTCCGATTATTTCCAGTGCATCATCGAGGTCGCTGTCGTTTGATTTTGATACAGCCATAATATTGATAGTAGTCTCATATCCCATCTTTTTGCAGTATTCGACTGTTTCAATGGCAGTAGGGATAGTGTGGATATAGGTAGCGACCCTTATCATATCGACAGGGCTGTTTACCTTTTCGCAGATATCGCGTCTGAAATTAGTTCTGCCTATATCAGCCATAACGGATATTTTCAGGTCGGTATCGTTATCGCCGACAACGGAGCGGATATCATCGTCTGTGCAGAATTTCCACTTACCGAATTTACTTTCATCAAACATATCCTTATCTGCTCTGTAGCCGAATTCCATATAGTCCGTACCGGTCTTGATATTCATTTTATACAGGTCGCGGACAAATTCATCTGTAAATTCAAAATTATTGACCAGACCTCCGTCGCGCAGTGTACAGTCCAGAACCTTTATATCCGGTCTGTATGAGACGAGTTCACCTTTTTTCAGCATTTTAATTCCTCCGTTTTCAAAGCCCGTACAGCAGGCACGTCACCGCTGCCCCGGCTCAGTAAAAATATATGTAATCATAATGATCTGTAATAACCTAATTATACATCATCCTTAACGGAAATACAATACTTTATTACTTTAAAGTAAAAATTAAAGTAAAAATTACATCCCGTGCGTGCCCGCACTGGGCAATTCGCGCCGGCGTGCCGCCGGTGTCAATTCGCGCCGGCGTGCCGCCGGTGTCAATTCGCGGGGTTCGCTGCGCTTCGCTCCGCTCTGCACTCATACCGAACATTCACTACTCGCGGTCTATACTTTGTTGACAGGTGCGGTGCGTGCCCGCACTGGGCAATTC
>CADCGS010000149.1 GCA_902801055.1 uncultured Ruminococcus sp.
TGTGTTCCGTTTCTGCCTTGCGGCAGAAAGATTGATGCGTGGAGGAACACGGCAAGGGGACGCCCTCTTTCCCAGGGCGTCCCCTCTTCAAAAACAGTCCACCGGACTGTTTTTGAATTCACCCCTTGCGGAGGGATTGCTCACGCTTGAGGTTTCGCGCTCTGCGGAGCGCGACCGGGGCGCTGCCCCTGGACCCCGCCGCCTTTGAAAAGGCGGGCGAAACTTTGCCGTTTTGTTCCCCGCGGCTTTTTTCATAGCGCGGGCACGCACCCTGAAAAAAGGCTTGACTTAAACTTGCCGTTTTCTTTCCTTCTGTTTATATTGCTCCAGCAATTCATACAGATCGTCGATCTCTTCCATTATCCTCCTGCCATTGTCGGTATCCTTGACCATAATGCGGTTTTTTTCTGTTTCGATCAGCTGTGAGCTTGAAACAATATCCATATTGTCCTCCAGCGCCCTGTCGATGCTTTCAAAGGGCTGGTGAGCCTTTATCCTCAGTCCGTGAGAATTGAATATCAGCGTGTAGCCGGCTATACCGGTCTTTCGGTGATAATCCTTGCAGAATCCCCCGTCGATCACAAGCAGCCTTCCGTTGGCCTTTATCGGCTGTTCACCCTTTGATGCAAGAACCGGCGTGTGTCCGTTGATTATATGTGAAAACGGTGAATACAGATCGAATTCCCTGAGTATCATGCTGCAGCATTTCTCTGTTTCATAAAAACTGTAATACGGGTCGGATTCCTCCTTCCAGACACTTTTATCCTCAATAAAATATCGCTCAAAGGTCTTTATATTCCTGCCGCAAAGCGGGGAACGCCTTCCGCTCCACAGATACCACAGGAAATCAAGCTCCTCCTGATCCTTCTCCTTGCTGAAATAAACGTGCCTTACCGTCCTGTCGGCTTTGTCCAGCAGGGCTTTTCCTTTATATATGCCATCGAGTATCCGCACACCGTGGAAATTTCCGTCATTGTTCAATGGTATACATCCGTGGAAAAGAAGATTGCCGTTTATGCAAAGATACATCCCTCCCTTTTCAAGCAGGAAACGGATATGCTTTTGCAGCCGCACGCTGTTTTCAAAGGCTGCCTTCATCTCGGTGATGATCTTCCTTTCGCCGTCACTGTACCTGAACGGTGATTCCGGGTCAACGGTCGGCAGATATGCATCCTTTAGCGGATGATCCTTTCCGTCGATCTCAACAGTGCCCCTGCTCTGATCTATCCTGCTCAGCATGAGCCTGTCCTTCATATTATACTCCGGGTGGCGCATAAGTATCTGCCCCTCAGCCTTGAACTGAATGATCGTTATAGCCCGCAGAGCCTTCTCCATTGCATCACCGCTCCGATAGGTCTCCCCGGCAAAGACAGTCAGATCGCGCAGGCTGATCCCGTAGCCGCTTTCCAGTGTTTCGAGCGTATTATACTTTATGCATCCCCGTACAACATTAGCTATGCAGGCTTCATTTCCCGCTGCCGCGCCGATCCAGAGAATATCATGGTTTCCCCATTGAATATCGACGCTGTGATGATGCATGAGCATATCAAGGATCTTGTCGGCTCCGTGACCCCGGTCGAAAATATCTCCCACTATATGCAGATGATCCACCGCAAGACGCTTTATCAGACCCGCCAGCGCTTCAATGAAATCATCAGCGTCAAGGCTTATTATGGTATTGAGTATCTTTTCGTGGTAGCGTATCTGATTGTCGTCCTCGTCCTTTTGTGCATGGATAAGCTCATCAATGATATAGGCGTAATCCTCGGGCATGGCTTTACGTACCTTAGAGCGCGTATATTTCGAGGACAGCAGAGCGGCTATCTCGATCATACGGTTGATGATAAGCCTGTACCTGTCGGAGCTTATGACATGATCCTTTTTTATCAGATTCAGCTTTTCCCGCGGGTAATATATTATGGTACATATCTCCTCGATCTCGCTGTCGGATAATCTGCTGCCGTACAGCATATCCGCCTTTTCACGGATAACGCCTGCACAGTTATTGAGTATATGGCAGAAGGCTTCATATTCTCCGTGGATATCGCTCATGAAATGCTCGGTGCCCTTTGGCAGATTCAGTATGGCGGAGAGATTGATGATCTCCCGTGACAGAGAACGCATAGAAGGGTATTTTTCTGCAAGGAGACGCAGATATTTATCTTTGTGTTCCATGATATACCTCCGTTTCAAATTCAGCAGGCTTTAGCAAACTTTGACTGACTATGATTCAATAATATCATCAAAATATGAATAAACGGTTAATATTTGATTAATATTGAGATAATTTGAAAGATTTTGCTTGACTTTGGAAAAATACGTGCTATAATCAATTTAGCAGCATAAAAATGACAGGAGGGAGTAATATGCTTTCTCAGGAGAGATACAAGGTCATCCTTGATATAATCGAGGAAAGGGAAGCCGCTACAGTTTCAGAGCTTGCGGTTCTGGTCGGCACTTCGGAATCAAGCATCCGCCGCGACCTGACGGCGCTTGCCCGTGATCGGCGAATATGCCGCAGGGCTTGTCAATAATGAAGATTTCATCTATATTGATTCGGGAACGACGACCTCAAGGCTTATCGACCATATCGGCTCCACAAAGGCGACCTTTGTGACAAACGGGATCATCCACGCACAGAAGCTTCTTTCAAAGGGACTGAAAGCATATATGATCGGCGGAAGGATAAAGCCGATCACTGCTTCGGTGGTAGGCGCACAGGGAGTGCGCAGCCTGATGAAATTCAATTTCACCAAGGCATTTATAGGCTCCAACGGCATCGACATAAATGCAGGCTTCACCACTCCCGATAATGAAGAAGCTATGATGAAGGAAAAGGCGATCGAAAAAAGCTTTTCGGTTTTTGTTCTTGCCGATCACAGCAAATTCAGGAAGGTATACCCTGTTACCTTTGCAGAACTGAAAAAATGCTGTATCATAACGGACAGGCTTCCGTTCGGAGGCTTTTCGGATAAAACCATAATAAGGGAGGTGATACCATGATCTATACGCTGACGCTGAATCCTTCTATTGATTATATCGTTCATCTTGACAAATTTGTAAGCGGCATTACCAACCGTACCACAGGTGAGGAATATTATATCGGAGGAAAGGGCATAAATGTCTCCTGTATCCTTGCGCAGCTCGGTATCGAAAGTACGGCTCTCGGATTTATCGCCGGATTTACCGGTGACGCTATCGAAAAGGGACTGAGTGAGCTTGGAATACGTGCGGACTTTATCAGGCTCAGGGAAGGCATTTCGAGGATCAACATAAAAATGAAAGCCGGAGAGGAAAGCGAAATAAACGGACAAGGCCCGCATATCTCCGGGGAGGAGCTTGAAGAGCTTATAGCCAGGACAGAAGCTGTCAAAGACGGAGACACCATCGTGCTTGCAGGAAGTATCCCGAAAACCGTCGCGGACGATACATATGAACGGATACTCGGACGCCTTAAAGGAAAGCAGGTAAAGATCGTCGTAGATGCGACAAAAAAGCTTCTGCTCAACTGTCTTTCGTACAAGCCGTTCCTGATAAAGCCCAACCGGCAGGAACTTTCGGAAATATTCGGTACTGCCGTGGACAATGAACAGGAAACCGAAAAATGTGCAAGGGCGCTTATGGAACAGGGTGCAAGAAACGTGATCGTATCCCTCGGCGGAGACGGCGCTGTACTGTTCGCTGAGGACGGGAATACCTACCGCTCGGGTACTGTGAAGGAAAAGGTATTGAGCACAGTCGGATCAGGAGATTCAATGGTAGCCGGCTTTATTGCAGGATATGAGCAGACAGGCGATCACGGCTATGCACTGAAGCTCGGCACAGCCTGCGGAAATGCGACGGCGTTTTCACCCGGACTTGCCGACAGGAAGAAAATCATGGAGATCCTTGACAAATTATGACCGCAAATTCATAAAAAAAGGGGGTAAAGAAAATGAGAATAACCGATCTGCTTAAAAAACAGGGAATAGAGATCGGCGCTAAGGTGAAGGATAAGCCCGAGGCGATCGAAAAGCTTGTGGCTCTTCACGATAAGTGCGGCAATCTCAAAGACAGAAAAGCTTACAAGGAGGGTATCCTGAAAAGAGAGGAAATGGGCACTACCGCAATAGGTATGGAAATAGCTATCCCCCATGCGAAAAGCGAAGCGGTAAAGGCTCCGGCGCTGACGGCGATAACCGTTCCTGACGGCGTGGATTATGGCTCGCCTGACGGGGATCCGTGCAAGCTGATATTCATGATAGCCGCAACTACCGACGGAGATGTTCATCTTGAGGTACTTGCAAGAATGATGCAGATGCTCATGGATATGGATTTCACCGCAAAGCTCAAGGCTGCAAAGGATGCCGATGAATTCCTGAAGCTTATCGATGAAAAGGAAACAGAAAAATTCCCGGAGGAAGAAAAGAAGGAAGAAAAGAGCAGCTCAGGCGGCTCTGAAAAGAATAACGGCAAAGCAAAATCAGTTGACCTGAAAAAGGATGATTCCGACAGGATACGTGTTCTCGCGGTAACAGCCTGTCCCACGGGTATAGCTCATACCTATATGGCAGCCGAAGCTCTCAATAAAGCAGGCGAAAAAATGGGCGTCACCATAAAGGTCGAGACAAACGGCTCGGGCGGAGCAAAGAACGTCCTGACCGCAAAGGATATAGAGGAATGTGACGGTATTATCATAGCAGCTGACAAAAGCGTCGAAACGGCAAGGTTTGACGGAAAGCCGGTATATTCCACAAAGGTAGCTGACGGCATACATAAGCCCGAGGAGCTTATCAATAAGATACTCAACGGAGAGGCTCCCGTATTCCATGCCGACAAAAAGGCAGAGGCAGCTTCCTCCGACGGTAACGAAAGCTTCGGCAGAAAGCTCTATAAGCACCTGATGAACGGCGTATCGCATATGCTCCCGTTCGTCGTAGCAGGCGGTATCTTTATCGCCATCGCATTCCTTATTGATACGGCATGCGGCGTTGAGGCTGCGGGCAACAGCTCCTTCGGCAGCGTCAATCCCGTTGCGGCGTGGTTCAAGACAATAGGCGGATATTCATTCAATTTCATGCTGCCGCTCCTGGCAGGCTTTATCGCAATGTCCATTGCAGACAGACCCGGTCTGCTCGTCGGTATCGTCGGCGGTCTGCTCGCCTCCAACGGCGCGACCTTCGTTGACCCCGGCGCAGGCAAGACTATCCCCTCCGGCTTCCTCGGCGCATTGCTCGCAGGCTTCCTTGCAGGATTGCTGATGAAGCTCTTTGAAAAGCTCTGTGAACATCTTCCGCAGGCTCTTGAGGGCATAAAACCGGTACTTCTTTATCCGCTTGCAGGTCTGGGGATCGTCGGTGTAATGATGTGCGCTGTCAATCCCATAATGGCTGTTATCAATACTGGTCTTAACAACGGACTTACATGGCTCAGCGACAATAACCTCGGTATCCTTCTCGGATGTATCCTCGGCGGAATGATGTCGATAGATATGGGCGGTCCGTTCAATAAGGCAGCTTATGTATTCGGCACAGGTATGCTCACGACCGCCGCCGGCACCACTGACCCGGCTGTACAGCAGGTATGCTATCAGGTCATGGCTTCCGTTATGATCGGCGGAATGGTACCTCCCCTCACGATCGCTATTTCTACTACCATCTTCGGAAAATTCTGGACTCCCGACGAACGCAAGAACGGTATCGTAAACTTTATTATGGGTCTGTCATTCATTACCGAAGGTGCTATCCCCTATGCAGCGTCCTATCCGCTGAAGGTCATCCCGTCATGTGCTCTCGGAGCAAGTGCAGCCGGCGCACTTTCGTGGCTTTTCGGATGCACGCTTATGGCTCCTCACGGCGGAATATTCGTAATTGCAACGATAGGAAACCCGATAATGTATGTACTTTCGCTTTTGATAGGCTCGGTACTCGGAGCATTGATGCTGTCACTGCTCAAAATGCCGAAAAAAGTAATAAAATCAGAGGATTCATGACCCTCTGGATAATAGATAATAATTCTGTAAAGGAGAATCATTATGGTATCAAAATTATTAACAGTTCCGAACGCACAGGGCTTTCATATGAGACCCGCATCAGTTTTCGCAGGTGCTATGGGAAAATATCCCTGTAATGTATTCATCAATTTCAACGGCAATAAGTACAATGCAAAAAGCACGCTGAACCTTATCGCAGCCTGCATGAAATGCGGCAGCGAGATAGAGCTGGTCTGCGACGGCGACCAGGAAGAGGCAGCTCTCGCAGAGGGCGCAAAGATGATCGAGGACGGTTTCGGTGAATAACAAATAAGTAATAAAGGCAATACCGCACAAAACTCGCTTGATAACCGTCAGGTCAACGACGCTCGTTTTGCACATTCTGACGACCGGCAAGCTGCCGGTGCCGATGTAGTTTTGAAAAGATATTATCTGTCGGAATGATAATTGTTACCAAAACTAACACGGGAGCGCAGGCTC
>CADCGS010000150.1 GCA_902801055.1 uncultured Ruminococcus sp.
TGTCAAACTCCCGAGACAGGATAATATGCGGTTTCTCATAAGGATATGATGAAATACTCTGAATCTTATAATAATTGGTTGAAAATCGGGATGAAAAGATATATAATTAAAATCGGACGCTTTTAGCGGAAAGAAAAAGGAGAGATATAGTATGACAAAAATTGATATTTTTTCAGGCTTCCTCGGTGCAGGAAAAACAACGCTTATCAAAAAGCTTATCAAGGAAGGATATCAGAATGAACAGATAGTCCTTATCGAAAACGAATTCGGCGAGATCGGTATCGACGGCGGTTTCCTCAAGGAGGCTGGTATCCGGATAAATGAAATGAATTCCGGCTGTATCTGCTGTTCACTGGTCGGAGATTTCCGCGAGGCTCTCGGCAAGGTGCTTGAACAATACCATCCCGACAGGATACTTATCGAGCCTTCGGGCGTCGGCAAGCTTTCTGACGTTATCAGCGCCGTAAAGAGCGTTGCAAGCGACGAGGTCGTGCTCAACAGCTTCGTTACCGTTGCCGATGCGTCAAAGGTAAAAAGCTATATGAAAAATTTCGGTGAATTCTACAATAATCAGATAGAATATGCAAGCACCATCATTCTCAGCCGTACCCAGAATGTCAGCGAGGAAAAGCTCCATAAGGCTCTGGAGCTTATCCGTGAGCATAATACCAAGGCATCTGTAGTAACTACTCCGTGGGATGAGCTTACCGGCGCACAGATACTTTCTGCGGCTGACGGAAAGGCTCTGCTTACCGTTGATGATGTCGTAGAGGAGCATCACCACCATCACCATCATGAGGATGGCGAGGAATGTCACTGTCACGATCATGAGCACCATCATGACGAGGACGAGCATGAGCATCACCACCATCATCATGAGGACGGCGAGGAGTGCCACTGCCACGATCATGACCATGAACACCACCATGACGAGGACGAGCATGAGCATCATCATCACCATCATGAGGACGGCGAGGAATGTCACTGCCACGATCATGACCATCATCACCATCATCATGCTGACGAGGTATTCACAAGCTGGGGTGCAGAAACAGCAAAGAAGTTTACCATGGATGAGATAAAGTCTGTGCTTGCCGCTCTTGACGACAGCGAAAAATACGGTACTATCCTTCGTGCAAAGGGTATAGTTGCCGCTCAGGACGGAACATGGATACATTACGATTTCGTACCCGGAGAATCCGATGTAAGAACAGGTTCAGCGGATTATACCGGAAGAATATGCGTTATCGGTTCAAAGCTTAACGAGGATGAGCTGAAAAAGCTCTTCGGCATCTGAACGGAGTGATATAAAATGACAGAAATACCGGTTTATCTCTTTCTTGGCTTTCTCGACGGAGGCAAGACGAAATTTATCCAGGATACTCTCTGCGATGAACGCTTCCAGAGCAAAGAGAGGACTCTCTGTATCCTTTTTGAGGACGGAGATGAGGAACTGGATACCTCAAAATATAAGGGCGGCGATAATGTCACTGTAGTCGTTGCTGATGGAAAGCAGGATCTTACGACTAAATTCCTTGAGGATGCCCTGAAAAATGCCCGTGCCGAGCGCGTTATGCTCGAATATAACGGGATGTGGACATTACAGGAGCTTGGTACTGTCCTGCCCCGCGGCTGGCAGGTATATCAGATAATGATGTTCGCCGACGCCAACAGCTTTGAAAGCTATAATAACAATATGCGTCAGCTTGTTTATGACAAGCTCAATTCAGCGGAGGTCGTTTTCTTCAACCGCTGTAAGCAGGGCTTTGACAAAATGCCGCTTCATACCATTGTCCGCGCTGTAAGCCGCCGAACAGCTATCGTATATGAATATGAGGACGGTACGATAGAGAACGATAATATCGAGGATCCGCTGCCCTTTGATATAAATGCGCCGATAGTCGAGGTCAAGGACGAGGATTTCGGTCTGCTTTATCTTGATGCTATGGACAAGCCCTCGAATTACGACGGTAAGACGATACGCTTCAAGGCGCTTGTCGCCAGAAGTCCGAGATTCCCCAGAGGGTCATTTGTCGGAGGAAGGTTTGCGATGGCCTGCTGTGCGGAGGATATACAGTATGTTGGCTTCATGTGCAGATGGAAGCGCGCCGACAGCGTGAAAAACAAGGGCTGGTATATGATCACCGCCGAGGTAAAGGCAGAGCGTGACAAAATGTTCGGCGGCGAGACAGGCCCCATGCTTTACGTTACCGAAGTGAAGCCTGCCGAAAAGCCGCAGGAGGAAACGGTATATTTCTCATAAACGCAGCTGTGGAGCAGTCAGAGGTGCTTTGCCGGCTTCTGCCTGAAATAATGACAGGCGCGGCTGAGAAATTATGAACTCTCAGCGCGCTGTATGATTACACGGAGCGTTACAATAATTCCACTTTCCACATTTGAATAAAAGGAGTAAATGAAATGTCAGATAAAAAGGTGAGGACGAGATTTGCGCCCAGCCCGACAGGCTTTATGCACGTGGGCAATCTGAGAACGGCGCTGTATGAATATCTTATCGCAAAATCGCTCGGCGGAGATTTTGTTCTCCGTATCGAGGATACCGACCAGGAACGCAAGGTCGAGGGTGCGGTCGATATTATTTACGATACATTGAAGGCAGTAGGTCTCAGACATGATGAAGGTCCCGATATCGGCGGTCAGTACGGTCCATATGTGCAGAGCGAAAGAAAGGATATGTATATCCCCTATGCGGAGGAGCTTATCAAAAAGGATAAGGCTTACCGCTGCTTCTGTACAAAGGAAAGACTTGACGGACTGAGAGCTGATTCTGATGACCCGGGCGCAGGCTATGACAGACATTGCCGCGGCTTGTCGCAGCAGGAGGTACAGGAGCTTCTCGACAAGGGTACGCCCTATGTTATCCGCCAGAAAATGCCCCTTGAGGGTACTACGACATTCGAGGACGCTGTTTACGGAACTATTTCCGTTGACAACAGCGAGCTTCAGGATCAGATACTTATCAAGGCTGACGGATTTCCTACATATAATTTTGCGAATGTAATTGATGACCATACGATGAATATTACCCATGTCGTCAGGGGAAGCGAATATCTTTCCTCCACGCCGAAATATAATCTTCTGTATGAGGCATTCGGATGGGAGATACCCACATATATCCATCTTCCGCTTATCATGGGCAAAAACGATGACGGCACTATCTCCAAGCTTTCCAAGCGCCACGGCGCCACAAGCTTTGAGGATCTTGTCAGGGCGGGCTTCCTTCCGGAGGCAGTAGTGAACTATATCGCTCTTTTGGGATGGGCGCCGAAGGATAACAGGGAGATGTTCACCCTCGCCGATCTGGAAAAGAATTTCGATATTTCCGGCATAAGCAAATCTCCGGCTGTATTCGATTACGATAAGCTTGAATGGTTCAATGCGGAATATATCAAGGCTATGACGACCGAGCAGTTTGCTCAGGCAGCAAAGCCCTATTTCGATAAGGCTCTGGGCGATATTCTGCTTGACCGCATCAAGCTTGCGTCCATTCTGCAGCAGAGGACTGTCCGTCTGACCGAGATACCGGAAAAGATCGCCTTCTTTGCTCAGCAGCCGGAATATGACAAGGAGCTTTTCGTGAATAAGAAGAGCAAGACAAATCTTGAAAATGCTCCCGGTCTGCTGAAAGCAGGCATAGAGGCTCTTGAAGCACTCACGGTATGGGATCACGACAGCATACACGACTGCCTTATCGGTCTTGCCCAGAAGCTTGAGGTCAAGAACGGCACGGCTATGTGGCCTGTGCGTATAGCGGCGTCAGGCATGACTGTGACCCCCGGCGGAGCAGTTGAGATACTTGATATCCTCGGCAGGGAGGAATCTCTTTCAAGACTGCACAAGGGTCTTGAAAAGCTTGAAGGATAAGGGCAACACCGCTGGGAGTACGCCTTACGGCTTAGCACCGCATATGCTGCGCCCGAAGGAAGTGCCCTTGGGGTACTCTTTTTCCGTCATTCTGCACAAAACTCGCTTGATAACCGTC
>CADCGS010000151.1 GCA_902801055.1 uncultured Ruminococcus sp.
TACAGCTCATACGGCAACCAGATCGGACTTGCAACCGGTCAGGTGGTAGAGCTTTATGATCCCGGCTATGCCGCAAAGCGTATGGAGATAGGCGCAGTTATCGGCGCTTCTCCGAAGGAAAATGTCGTAAGAGGAGTACCCTCGCCCGATGATATTATCGTCCTCCTCGGCGGAAGAACAGGACGTGACGGCTGCGGCGGCGCAACAGGCTCGTCAAAGGCTCATACAATGGATTCCATCGAGACCTGCGGCGCAGAGGTACAGAAGGGCAACCCCCCGACTGAAAGAAAGATACAGAGACTTTTCAGAAACAAGAAAGTTTCCACTATGATAAAACGCTGCAACGACTTCGGCGCAGGCGGCGTATGCGTTGCTATCGGCGAGCTTGCGGACGGTCTGACCGTTGACCTCGACAAGGTGACGAAAAAATATGACGGTCTTGACGGTACAGAGCTTGCTATCTCCGAATCACAGGAGAGAATGGCTGTTGTTCTGGAGGCTAAGGACGTCGATGCATTTATCGCAGAGGCTGACAAGGAAAACCTCGAGGCAAAGGCTGTCGCTGTTGTAACGGAAGTTCCGCGCCTTACAATGAAATGGAGAGGCAAGACTATCGTTGATCTCAGCCGCGAATTCCTCAATACAAACGGCGTTACTCAGATCGCACAGGCTTATATCACGGCTCCCGATGCCGATAAGAATTACCGCACACACGCTCCCGAGGTTCTCAGGGGCAAGGAAATAAAAGAAAGCTTCAGGGAAAACCTCGGCAGGCTCGAGGTATGCTCACAGCGCGGACTTTGCGAGCGTTTTGATGCAAGTATCGGCGCGGCTACCGTAATGATGCCCTTCGGCGGAAAGACACAGCTCACTCCCGAGGAGGCTATGGCTGCCAAGCTCCCGCTTCTCGAGGGCGAAACAGACGATGCTACAGCAATGTCCTACGGCTATATCCCCGGTATCGCAAAATGGAGCCCGTTCCACGGTGCAGCCTTCGCCGTAACGGAATCTCTGTCGAAGCTCCTTGCTATCGGCGCAGACCCGCTCACCGCAAGGCTTACCTTCCAGGAATATTTTGAAAGACTGCACGATGTTCCGTCACGCTGGGGCAAGCCCGCCGCAGCTCTGCTCGGTTCACTCGTTGCTCAGATAAAGATGGGTCTGCCGTCCATCGGCGGCAAGGACAGTATGTCCGGTTCGTTCGAGGATCTTGACGTTCCGCCGACTCTCGTGAGCTTTGCCGTTGCAATGACAAAGGCTTCAAAGACGATCTCCGCTGAATTCAAAAAGGCGGGTTCAAGGGTAGTTTATGTTCCCGTTCCCGAGGATAAGGAAGCTATGCTCCCCGACTGGGATAAGCTCAGGGAAATGTATAAGGCAGTTTATTCAATGATAAACGGCGGCAAGGTGCTTGCGGCATCTACCGTAAAGGAGGGCGGCGCTGCTGCCGCTGCCGCAAAGATGTCATTCGGCAATATGACAGGCTTCAGCTTTGCAAACAAGCTCACTGATGACGAGCTTTATGCACCGCTTTCAGGCTCACTCATACTCGAGCTTGCAGACGGCGCGGAAATGCCGGCTGATATCCTCTTCTATGAACTCGGAACAACGAACGACAGCGGAAAGATAAGCGTAAACGGTGCTGAATTTGATATAGGCGAGCTTATCGACATATGGGAAGCAAAGCTTGAGGGCGTGTTCCCGTCAAAGGCAAAATGCCCGAAGCTCAGCCGCGATATCCCGCTTTATACAGAAAGAAATACGTCTTCACCGATGATAAAGACGGCGAGACCCAAGGTCTTCATCCCGGTATTCCCCGGCACGAACTGCGAAGTTGACAGCGCAAGAGCCTTTGAAAAGGCAGGAGCAGACCCGCAGCTGCTTATCGTGCGCAATCTTACTCCGTCCGCTATCGAGGAGACAATTGACGAAATGGTAAGGCTTATCGGTCAGTCACAGATGATAATGCTCCCGGGCGGATTCTCGGGCGGCGACGAGCCTGACGGTTCGGGCAAATTCATCGCAACGACCTTCCGCAATCCGAGGGTAAGCGAGGCTGTAAACGAGCTTCTGAAAAACCGTGACGGTCTTATGCTCGGCATATGCAACGGATTCCAGGCGCTTATCAAGCTGGGTCTTGTACCCTACGGCGAGATACGCGAGCTGAACGAAAACGATGCTACTCTCACCTTCAACACCATCGGCAGGCATATATCACATATGGCATACACAAGAGTGACCTCCGTCAAGTCTCCGTGGCTTTCGGGAGTAAATGCCGGAGATATATTCTCTATCCCGATATCCCACGGCGAGGGCAGATTTGTTGCAAGCGATGAAATGCTTGATACCCTGATAAAGAACGGGCAGGTCGCTACGCAGTATGTCGACCTTGACGGCAAGCCCTCTGACGACATCAGCTTCAACACAAACGGTTCTGTATGTGCCATTGAAGGCATCACAAGCCCGGACGGACGTATTCTCGGCAAGATGGGACATTCCGAAAGAAAGGGCGAGAATCTCTATTTCAACACACCGTTTGAAAAAGACCAGAAGCTTTTCGAGAGCGGCACGAAATATTTCAAATGAGCGCAGTGCCGGCGCGGTCTATACTTAATTAGCAGGCGCAGCTTTGACAGTGATTTATTGTAAGTTTAGTGCGTGGAGAAATACAACAAGGGGACGCCCTATTTGATTGGGCGTCCCCTCTTAATATTTAGTAGCCGTAGTTGCTTTTTTGTTAATGTAGGCTCGTAATTGTGTTCCGTTGCGTGCACCCCAAGGGTACTTCCTACGGGCGCCCGCACTGGGCAATTCGCGCCGGCGCTCTGTTCCCCGCGGCTTTAATTCCGGTCGCGGCTTATGAAGCTTTCTTACGGGTGCAGAGTGAGCGGAGCGAACGATTACGCGAATAGCGCGTAAGCGCGCGGGTCCAGGGAGCTTGCTCCCTGGCGAGGTCCGGGCGAGCAGCCAGCAAGGCGGCACGCCGGTCATTGTATCGTTGCTTCGTAGCCTTCGTCAGTTACGGCTTTGATGAGTGTGGAAACTTCAACCTCTCCGCCAAGCGTGACAATAGCCTTCTTCTCCTCCAGACTGACCTCGACAGCAGTTACTCCTTCGATTCCCTCCAGAGCTTTCCTGACGTGTGCAACACAATGCTGACACATCATTCCCTCTACATTCAATGTTATTCTCTTCTCCATTTCTGTTTCCTCGCTTTCCTGCCTTTCGGCAATATTTGTACCGCCTGCGGCTTTCCTGAACCTGAACCGGCGCAGCCGCAGTGCATTTGATACCACACATACCGAGCTGCAGCTCATCGCCGCCGCTCCTATCATCGGACTGAGCATTATGCCTATCCCGTATAACGCTCCCGCCGCTATCGGTATCCCGATCATATTATAGAAAAATGCCCAGAACAGATTCTGCTTTATCGTCCGCATGACCGCTCTGCTCAGGCGTATTGTATTCACTACATCATACAGGTCGCTTTTCATCAGCACAATATCAGCACTGTCCATAGCTATATCCGTCCCTGCGCCTATCGCTATGCCGATATCAGCCCTTGCAAGAGCCGGCGCATCGTTTATTCCGTCCCCGACCATTGCTACGCATTTTCCCTGATCTTGCAGCCCGGCAATGGTCTTTTCCTTGTCCTGCGGATATACCCCGGAAATGATATGCTCTATCCCCGCTGCCGCGCCTGCAGCCCTCGCTGTGCGTTCATTGTCCCCGGTAAGCATGATAACGTCAATGCCTTCGTTCCGCAGCTCCCTTACCGCCTCAGCACTTGTAGGCTTTATTCTGTCAGCCGCCGCAATAATGCCTGTGAGCTTTTCGTCCCGTACAATGAATATCGGCGTCTTTCCCTCATCCGACAGCGACTGCGCCGTTTTTACGGCTTCTGCATCAGGCTCTCCGCAGACGGAGGAAAGATTTCCCGCCCTGAATAATGCACCGTCTATCCTTCCGGATATGCCGTGCCCCTGTACCTGCTCAAAGCAGCTCACCGGGTAATACGGCAGCTTCATTTCCTCAGCCCTGCGAACCACCGCCTGAGCAAGAGGATGCTCCGACAGCCGTTCAAGCGAATATGCATACGACATCAGAGCTTTTTCATCTGTGCCGGACAGGGGAATGATATCCGTGACCTCCGGCTGACCGAGGGTGATAGTCCCGGTCTTATCCAGTACGACAGTATCGGTCTTGTGGGCAAGCTCCAGAGCCTCGGCGGATTTTATCAGTATCCCTCCTGCCGTTCCTCTGCCCGTACCGACCATGACAGCGGTAGGCGTAGCAAGCCCGAGCGCACACGGACAGGATATCACCAGTACCGATACAGCTGCCGTAAATGCATGGTCTGCGCCTGCCCCGAGAATGAGCCATATCGCCGCCGTAACGGCAGATATTATCATCACAACAGGCACAAATATCCCCGCCGCCTTATCGGCAAGTTTTGCCACAGGAGCTTTGGATGAGGTCGCCTCGTCCACGAGCCGTATTATCTGTGAAAGAGCCGTATCTGCGCCGACCTTTTCTGCGCGCATGACAAAATATCCGCTTTTGCTTACGGTCGCACCGATGACCTTGTCTCCGGTATTTTTTTCCGCGGGGATGCTTTCGCCTGTCAGCGCCGATTCATCCACGGAGGCGCTGCCCTCTGTTATTATACCGTCGGCGGGTATGACCGAGCCTGCCCTGACTATGAGCATATCGCCGGCACAGACCTCTGCGGCGGGTATTTCCTCCTCCTTGCCGTCACGAAGCACAACAGCCCTTTTCGGAGAAAGATCCATCAGTGCCCTGATAGCATCGGTTGTTTTTCTTTTAGCCCGGGCTTCAAAATACTTCCCGAGGGTAATGAGGGTAAGTATCATCCCGACCGATTCAAAATACAGAGCGTGGCCGAAGCCTTGTGCAAGGGCAGTATCCCCGATAGAATAGCCGTAAAGCATACCGTATATTGCGTAAACACCATATATGAACGAAGCGCCTGTTCCCACAGCGATGAGCGTATCCATATTCGGTGCGCCATGCAGAAGGGAGACTGCGCCGTTTTTATAATACCGGTGATTCACCGCCATGACCGGCAGGGTAAGAAGCAGCTGGGTAAAGGCTGATATCCCCCTGTTTGCGATACCGGCAAAACAGGGCGGCATCGGCAGACCGAGCATTTCTCCCATTGCAAGATATGACAGCATTATACTGAAAACCGCCGATACGATAAGCCTTGTAAGCATTTCCCTTTGCTGAGCCGGAGCGGTATCCGGCTGTTTTATTTCCTGTGCGGCATTTCCGGAACGGGCAAGTGCGCCGTAGCCGCTTTTTTCCACGGCGCGGATTATATCGCCGCAGCTCAGCCTGTTTTCGTCATAGGATACCGACATATTGTTTTTAAGCAGGTTCACCGAGACCGAGCTTACACCGTCAAGTCCGGAAACGCATTTTTCTACCCTTGCGCTGCAAGCGGCGCAGCTCATGCCGGTAACATCAAAAATCTGTTTCATTATCCGCCTCCGGTCTGTCAGCCGAGCTTATCGAAAAGCTCCATTACCTCGTCCATAATAGCAGTATTACCCTTTTTCACCTGTTCAGTCACACAGGTATCGAGGTGATTTTTCATTATTATCCTGCCGAGGGAATGAAGAGCCTTTTCCGCAGCCGAGATCTGTATCAGTATATCGCCGCAGTAGCGGTCATCGTCTATCATATTTCCTATCCCGCCGAGCTGACCGATAATGCGGTTCAGGCGGGATCTGAGAGCCTTTTTTTCCTCCTCGGTACGCGGGGCAGACTTATATCTGCACTGACATTTCATATCAACAGCCCCTTTCACAAGCACTATGGTAATTATATACCCCTCTGGGGTATATGTCAAGAAAAAAAGTAATATTCTGCCGCATAACGGAATAGAAATAGAAAAAAACGAAGATAAGCGGTGATAATATGGAGAAAAGGGGAAAGAAATGTATTCCGTTCCGGGCAGCATTTGCAGCGGTATCCGCACTGGGGTGTTTGTTTCATTTTTTATACCGGATAAGCGGGAGTAACCCGGCGGTCGGGCTATTCACCTCGGTAAGTGAAAGCACCTGGGAGCATATGAAGTTATTATTTTTCCCGATGGTGCTGTATATTATTATACAGTGGATACTATGCGGGCGCAGCAGCAGCGGATATCTGCCGGCGATGACGAAAGGTCTGCTGCTCGGGTTATGTTTTATCCCGACGGCATTTTATACTTACACAGGGGTTCTCGGGCGGAATCATTTTATTGCGGACATACTGATATTTTTCATTTCCGTATGGTTAAGCATACGAACCGGAGAAAAGCAATTGCAGAAATATCCGTATGCCGGTCATGCGCTGAATATTTCTGCAATCATAATCCTTCTATGTCTGACAGCCATGTTTATCGGCTTCACCTATAGTCCGCCATACGCCCCGATTTTCATTTCCCCCGTATGATCTTCTTGCCTGGGGCGCCGGCGGCGCAGTGCCTGCGCTGTCAATTCGCGTAATCGTTCGCTCCGCCGGCGTGCCGCCGGTGTCAATTCGCGTAATCGTTCGCTCCGCTCACTCTGCACTCGTAAGGAAGCTTGTAACCCGCGCTCTGAAAAAAGCCGCAGGGAACAAAACGGAAAGTTTAGGTCAAGCCTTTTTAAAGGCTTGCAGGTCGAGGGCGCGGGTGTCCGGTGGACACCTCTCAGCCGAAGGCTGAGAAGCGCCGACCGAGCCGGCAGGCGAGAAGAGTCCTCGTCGCCGTCCGCAGACGGCGAAATACTCCGGACGAAATCCCTCCGCAAGGGGTGAATTCAAAAAAGCCCCGGTGGGGCTTTTTTGAAGAGGGGACGCCC
>CADCGS010000152.1 GCA_902801055.1 uncultured Ruminococcus sp.
TCATTCTGCACAAAACTCGCTTGATAACCGTCAGGTTAACTACGCTCGTTTTGCACAATCTGACGAAAAAATTGACGGCGCATCTGCGGCACTATCTTTATGCGGTATTGCCTTAATTGGCAGGCGCGGCTTTGCTAAATGTGGAATTGGGAATTGTTGTTACACTACGCTTCGCTCCACCGGCGGCACGCCGGATTATCCTTCCCAGTATTTGCTGTCGAGCCTCCTGTATTGTATCGCCTCGAAGATATGCTCCTGTCGGATGACCTCGGATCCGGCAATATCGGCTATCGTCCTCGCAACCTTTAACAGCCGGTCATAGGCTCGCGCAGATAACCCCATCACGTCAAAGGATCTTTTCATTGTTTTCTTTGCATTGTCGTCCAATGGACATACTGTATTAAGCATAGACGGAGTTATGCGTGCATTACAGGTTATATTTGTCCCCTTGAATCGCTCATTCTGTATGTTGCGTACCCGGTCTACACGCTCCTTTATTTCTGCGGAGGATCCCGAGCTTCCCTCGGTGGATAGCTCCCCGAAATCTATCGGCGGTACTTCAACATGAATGTCAAGCCTGTCAAGCAGCGGCCCCGATACCTTCGCAAGATACTGCGTTACTGCCTTGCGCGTACAGGTGCATTTCTTTGTCGGGTGTCCGTAATATCCGCACGGACACGGATTCATCGCTGCTATGAGCATTATCGTGCATGGATAGCTCAGCGTCGCATTTACTCGCGAGATCGTTACGATCCCGTCCTCTATCGGCTGGCGCAGTACCTCGAGAGTGTTGCGGTTGAATTCCGGCAGCTCGTCAAGAAACAGTACGCCGTTGTGTGCAAGGGATATCTCTCCGGGATGGGGTATGACCCCTCCGCCCGTCAGCCCCGCAGTCGAGACTGTATGATGCGGGCTGCGGAACGGTCTTTCGGTGATGAGCGAGGTGTTATGAGGCATTAATCCGGCTATGGAATGTATCTTCGACGTCTCTATCATTTCGTCAAAGGTCATATCAGGCAGTATGGTCGGCATCCTTTTCGCAAGCATGGATTTTCCTGTGCCGGGACTTCCGATAAGCAGGATGTTGTGTCCTCCGCAGGCAGCGATCTCGAGCGCACGCTTTACCTCATACTGCCCCTTTACGTCGGAAAAATCTATGTCAAAGCTGTGCTCCCTGGCTTTAGGCATAACCGCTTTTGCCGGCGTTATCTTCTGTTTGCCGCGCAAATGTCCGAGAAGCTGGGAAACGGTTTTTACAGGGATGACGTTTATCCCCTTGACGACCGCGCCCTCCTTTGCGTTTGCCTCGGGTACAAAAAAATTCTGGTAGCCGTATTCCTTTGCCCCGATGGTCATGGGAAGAACTCCGTTGACGGGTCTGATCTCTCCGTTGAGCGAAACCTCTCCGATAAATGCACTTTTTTCCGTGTCTATATTTATCGGTTCGATCGACGTCAGAATGGAGATCATTATGGGCAGGTCGTAAACTGAACCGACCTTCTTTATATCAGCCGGAGCAAGATTGACAACTATTCTGTCATCCAGGGGAAATTCAAAGCCGCAGTTCTGTATTGCTGAGCGCACCCTGTCCCTTGATTCCCTGATAGATGTATCGGGCAGCCCAACGATATTGAAACCGGGCATAGAGCCTGAAATATCAGTCTCCACGCTGACATGGAATGCATCCATGCCAATAAGCCCCATACTGTTTATTTTTACGAACATAATACCCACCTCTTGAACCTTTGCTTTCACTAAAATTATATATCAATCTGATGTAATCTTCAATAATGTATGATGGGTATTTCGGAGTTTTGGTGTTTTAAACAAAATGACCGGGGAATTTTTAGTGATTAATCACGATGCGGAAGAATGAAATGAATAAGAATATCCGCAAAATCTTATTTTTTACATATTTCGTCATTATAGTATAATAAAATGATATTCAAGGGTAAAAGTGTACAAAAGCACAATATTATTTTACTGCAATATTCCAAAATTTGGTTGATTCTTCTTTTTTTGCCTGAAAATAATTGACTTTACATATAAAATAGTGTATCATTAAACAGTACAGAAATTTATGAGGTGTATAAATGCAGCAGCCTGAGACATCGGAAAAATACGAACTGATGAGCGATGAAGAGCTTGTCAGGCTTTATCAGAGCGGTGTGCCTGATGCCTTCGGTGAATTGTCTGTGCGATATATAGTTGTTATCAGAAACAGGTCGTCTGACTTGTATCATATGGGGATTGAAGCAGAGGATCTTTTTCAGGAGGGGCTTATTGCTCTGCATACAGCGGTAAGCAGCTACTGTGAAGGAAAGGGAGCGTCATTTCGTACTTATGCAACCGTATGTATTCGCAATCGTCTTGTTTCGGCTGTCAGAGCGGCAAATAACTCAAAAAACAGGATAAACAATATAGCAGTTTCACTTGAAGAACAGCTGGATCAGCCCTCAGATGCGCTGACTGAGCCTGAGAATGCTCTGATGGCGGGTGAAGAGGTAAAAGAGATAATGGAGCTTGCACGAAGCAGATTGTCCGTTATGGAGCGGGAAGTGCTGGCTTTGTTTATAGACGGAAATACATATGAACAGATTGCCGGAAAGCTTGGTATCACGGTAAAGGCTTGTGACAATGCCATGCAGCGAGTACGAAGAAAGCTGAAGGAATACCGGTCATAATTAACTCTGTCAGATATGCCCATGTAGCTTATGTAGGAGAGCGTTGACTTATCTCAAAGGTGGCGGTGCAATTCCGTCCTTCGGGCGAAAATTTATAAATACCAAAGCGAGGTAGAACAAATGTACGAGGATAAGACTTTAGTTTGCAAGGAATGCGGAGCAGAATTCGTGTTTACTGCCGGTGAGCAGGAATTCTATGCATCAAAGGGATTTGAGAATGAGCCGCAGAGATGTAAGGCTTGCCGCAGCGCAAGAAAGAATGCACAGAGACCCGAGCGTGAGATGTTCACGGGTATATGCGCATCATGCGGTAAGGAAGCAAAGGTTCCTTTCAAGCCGCGTGAGGATCGCCCTGTATACTGCAGCGAGTGTTTCGCTAAAATGAAAGAGGAACAGGAGCAGGCTTGATTCCTGATTTGTGAGATCGGAGCGTTTCGTTTTTTCAGCGGAACGCTCTTTTCGTATTTATATAAGCAACAGCAGCGCTTTGTGGGTGCATTGTGCTGAAAAAAAGAATGAAGAAACTGTAATTTATGTTGATTTTTGCTTAAATATATGATAAATTAATAATTAAAGGTTTGTACCGGATTTTATATAATGGAGAATGAAATATGAAGCTGCTTGTTGAAGAAATCACTACTGAATTCAATAATCTTACGACTGTAAAGGGGCAGACGGGGATCGGTTCGTTTGTCGGGACATGGATGTCGCGGGACATAGACCCGGAGGTCGGGAAATCCTATTACTGCGAGCTTTCTTTGCCGGAGATAAGAGGAGAAGAAATGATAATCAAGCGATATCAGGATATGCCGACATATACTGACATCGGGCTTGACGGCAAGGTAGTATTCAAGGGGATATGTCATGCAGTTGAGGACGGCAGCATGGTTGTAAGCTTTTCCTACGACTGGATCGAGGCGTTTGAATTCAGCGGAGTAGATCTGAGGATGTATGATACAGTTCAGTTTGCCCTTGCCAAGGAGGACATCAGAATTTATCCCTATGATGTTGTAAAGCCGCTGATATAATTTTCGGCACACTATACTTTCACTCTCAGTGCCGGCGGTGCGTGCCCGCATTGGGCAATTCACAGCGCAGTGCCTCCGCTGTCAATTCGCGCCGGCGTGCCGCCGGTGTCAGTTCGCGGCGGTCGCTTCACTTCGTTCCGCTCTGCACTCATACCGAACATTCACTACTCGCGGTCAATACTTAAGGCAACACCGCACAAAGACCGCCTTACGGCTTAGCACCACATCTGCTTGCTCTTTTTCCGTCATTCTGCACAAAACTCGCTTGATAACCGTCAG
>CADCGS010000153.1:0-3967 GCA_902801055.1 uncultured Ruminococcus sp.
AATGTGGAAAGTGGAATTTGGAATTGTTGTTCGCTGTGGCAAAGCCACAGCGGAATATACCGCTCCACTTCGTTCCGCTCTGCACTCGAACCGAACATTTATTACTCGCGGTCGTTACTTATTGAAAGGCACGCCGGCGTTATGTTCCCCGATACTTTAATTCCGGGCGCGGGTTACAAAGTTTCCTTACGAGCGCAGAGTGAGCGGAGCGAACGATTACGCGAGCTGACACCGGCGGCACGCCGGCGGATAAATAACGATTGTAAAAGGGCGAAAAAAATGTATAATTGAAGTACAGGATTTTCGTAACCTTTTGCGGATAAACGGATTATTATATTGAACAAAGGACGGTGGAGCCATGCTTGCTTTTTGTATGATTCCCGATACACCCGACGCTCAGCGGCGTTTTGAGGAAATCTATAACGATAACAGGAATATCATGTATAACTGCGCTTACTCCGTTCTCGGCGATACGCCCTCGGCTGAGGATGCTGTGCAGGATGCATTCCTCTCCCTCGCAAGAAATTTCGATAAGCTCGATACAAGCGATAACAGCCGTATCCGCAGCTATCTTATTATCACCGTCAGAAATTATTCATTCAAGCAATATAATAAGCGTAAACGCGAAATGGCTGCTGAGGATGTCTGGCTCGACGGCGAGGATGACCAGAATATCGCCCTCGATACCGAAAATAAACAGCTCCGCAAAGCTTTGTTCGAGAAAATAAAAATGCTCGATAAAAAATACGGGGATATTATTATGCTCAGATATTACTGCGATATGAAGGAAAAGGATATTGCCGATACTCTCGGCATCAGTACCGAAAATGTAAAGGTTCGTATGCACCGGGCTAAATCTATGCTTAAAAAAATGCTCAGAGAGGAGGGGTACCATGACCGATAATGATTTTGATTTGCTGCTGTCCGAAACTGTAAAGGAATTCGGCGAGGATTATGAGCATTACAATACTGCCCCTCACACCTTCTCTCCCGGCTTTGAAAAGAATATGAGGTATATCATAAAAACCGGCAAACCGCGCCGTACAAGGCTTTTGCGGCTTACTGCGGGTATCTCTGCCGCTGCTGCTGTGCTTATTATCGGCGCAGTAGGGTTCGGGCTCAGCCGTATGGATACACAAAGAAATATCATCTCTGAATCTTCTTCGGCGCCGGCAACGGATAATGCTCCCGCTGCCGATACCTCACCCGAAACCTCTGCTGCTATATCCGACAGCACTGCTGAACCCGATACCAGCTATAACAGCACTATGCCGGATAATAATGCATCTGATAGGACATACGCTCCGGAACAGGAGCCGGCTTTCGATTCCGCAGACGGCATTATGCATGAGGCTGAGGAAAACAATAATGAGGGTATCGCCTATGACGAACCAAAAAAGGAACTTTCTCCGGCTAACAGCGCTAAAGCAACTGACAGCACCAGCTCTGTACAAAATGCCGTTACTATGACTTTTTCCGGCAAAGTTGCAGCGCTTACAGATGATATGGCTGACGAGATATACGGGATGGCTGTTGCTATGGTTTCGGATAATACAGCCTCTCTCAGCCAGCCTGTATCTGATGAGGAAATTTCTGCAGTAAGCAGCACAGGCTTCTGCATTTCGGTAAGCAAAGGAGATAATTCTCCTATCGCAATTAAAAGCCCGGATGGTCAGGACGGTTATTCCTGCAAAAGCATCAGGCTCTACATCAATAATACGACAGGTTATGCCATAGCCGAAACAGAAGACGGTAATATTTCATTCGCGGTAAACGATCCGGCAGGTATTTACAGGAGGCTTGAGGAAATGGCAGGATAACAGCAATTGTCAAGTTGTTGATCAGATAAGGTTGACAATTGAACGATCGGGTGATATAATAACCTTGCAGGAAAGAGAAAAATATTATCCTGCAAGGGAGATAATAAAATGGAAATGACAAAAGAAAGATCATCACGTCAGGCTATACTCGACATGGTATATACAGCGATGTTCACCGCGATAATATGCGTATGCTCGATCGTATCAATAAACATAGGCAACGTACCTATAACACTGCAAACGTTTGCAGTATGCGTAAGCGCCGCCATGCTTGGATGGAAAAGGGGCACGATAAGCGTGATACTCTATATTCTCCTTGGTTCAGCCGGACTGCCGGTATTCGCGGGTTTTTCCGGCGGTATCGGGATCCTCACAGGAGCGACTGGCGGATATCTTATCGGATTTATTTTTACGGCGCTTATTGTAGGCTTTGCCGCCGATAAATTCAGCAGAAAGCTTATCCCGCTCGTCATATCAATGATTCTCGGAATACTCGTCTGCTATTTATTCGGAACGCCCTGGTTCATGTTTGTAACAAAAATGGATCTCGGCATATCACTGGGGTACTGCGTCATACCCTTCCTCCCCTTTGATGCGGTCAAGATCGTTCTGGCAACGGTCATTGTAAACCGTCTGAGCAAGATAGTGAAGCTATGAAAGAGATATTTCTCCGACCCCATCACAGCCTTTGCATACAGTTTTTTATCGGAAAGGGATACAGCGAGGAATTTGTGCGGGGAATGGACCGGATCATAATTCTTCTGAAAAGCAGAAAGGCAGATATCATCCTGACCGACAGATGTGATGATATCTGCCGTTTTTGTCCGAACAGGACAGAGAACGAATGCTGCTCTGAAAAGAAGGTACAGCTTATCGACAAGGCTTGTTTGTATGAATACGGACTTGCACCCGGCGACAGGCTTACATGGTCGGAGCTTGAAGAACTTGCAAAGGAAAAGATAATTTCCTGCGGAAAATTAAAAGCTGTATGCAGAGATTGTCAGTGGTATGATATTTGCTCAGTGCTAAGCTCCCGTAAAGCATAACGGCAAACTTTAGCATATACCGTGACTAATGGCAACAACGCCGGGAGAAGCGCCTTACGGCTTAGCACCACATCTGCTGCGCCCGAAGGAAGCGCCTGAAAACGATCCCGCCTTGTGCCCTGTGTCGGCACACACAGATCTATTGAGGTTATCAATGAAAAATAAAGGAAAACTAATAATGATACTGCTGCTGTTATTTATCTCAGCAGCAGGATGCAATAAACAAGGATCGGCAGAAACCGCTGCCGTTGATCCCGGAGTAAATGAAAGTTACATAGACCCGGAACCGGAACCGGAGAGTATCACCGAGGAAAGTAAAATATCTGAAAAAATAATACCCCTTTCCTTTATCAGCCAGAATCCTGACTTCCCGTCAGGCTGTGAGGGCTGCTCTGCAGTCATGCTGATGTCATATTACGGAATCATCATCACCCCGGAATCATTCTTCAGTAAATATCTCCCGATCAGCGATATACCCTTTGACCCTGACATAACCTACGGCGGCAATCCCAGAGACAATACCGGTCTCGGATGTAATGCTCCGCCGCTTGCCGCGGGAATGAACAGGATCCTCGGCGGCGATAAACGCCATGCCCGGATCCTGACCGGAAAAACCATGCAGGAGCTTTGCAGCGAATATATCGACAATGATACTCCTGTAATTATCTGGGGCAGCGTAGATATGGCAAAGGTTCATACAACAGCTATTTGGTCATACGGTCATAAAACAATCGTATGGCGGTCACCGGAGCATTGTCTTGTTCTCGTAGGTTATGATGACGATAACTATATTTTCAACGACCCTATGCGCGGAGAGAATAAGCGTTACCCGAAGGCTGCAGCAGAAGCTGCTTACAATGAAATGCGACAACAGGCTATCATCATTGAAAAAAACAAATGATCCCGGCAACAGCATCTCTGCTGCCGGGATCAAATATTATAAATTCATACATTAAATTCCAATTAATTTACTCAAAATATTTAGATTATTTCTACTGTATGCACATTACGGCGAAATGTCGGTGAGCGATGCGAATTGACAGCGGAGGCACGCCGGCGTGGTCGTTACTTTGTTGACAGGTGCGGCGGCGTTCTGTTCCC
>CADCGS010000153.1:3976-5281 GCA_902801055.1 uncultured Ruminococcus sp.
AGGTGCGGCGGCGTTCTGTTCCCCGTGGCTTTAACTCCGGGCGCGGGTTACAAAGCTGCCTTACGAGTGCAGAGTGAGCGGAGCGAACGATTACGCGAATTGCCCAGTGCGGGCAAGCACCGCGAACTGACACCGGCGGCACGCCGGTCAAGAGGGTAGTTACTGCAAGTCATTACTGTCGAAGCCGCATAGCAGTGAGGCGCCCGTAAGAAGTACCCTTGGGGTGCCGAGCCGTCAGAGGTCTTTGTGCGGTGCTGCCTGATTTTATTTCCTGTTGGCTTCGATCCAGCGGACGGCAAAATCAACAAGCTCACGCATATTCATAAAACGAAGCTGCGCATTTCCGAGCATAGCCTTATTGACATTACATTCCGATTCAAATGCCTTGCCTATCTCGTCGAAATCTTCTCCGTCAACATAAAGCGTATCATAAGCCTTCCACACACGCTGACCGTTTTCCATTATTGCACTGTGTTCGGTCGTATTATGCTTGGACGGATATTCTGCGCGTACATCGGCAAGATGGATAGAAGTATTCTTATCATAACCAATGCCGATGAGCAGAACAGAAGCGTCAAGCTCATAAAGCTTTCCAAGCGGAGACGTCTCACCGAAAATATCGGAAAGATCGTGATGCGAGGTAATATATTCCGCATTTTTACCGTTAGCGGAAACAGATCTTGCAGGGTGATCGGTGCGAAGAGTACCCGGATATGTGCGGAAACACTCGGCAACAGCGCCCATAGTATTGGTCGGAGTGATGCGCTTATCATATGCAGGCCAGTTATCGCGGATTATCTGCCACCATTCCTTGGGCTCCTCCCAATGAACTCCTGTTTCGGGATCGAGATTTTTCCATGACTGAGTGGGCATAACGATCGTACCGTCAGCTCCGACCGTTTCAAGAAGAGCGTCAACAACGACCTGAGCGCCGCCGCAGACAAATCCGATACTACTGAGAGAAGTATGGACGATCACCGTCTGCCCCTCGGAAACGCCTGCTTCTTTCAATGACGAAATGATATCCGATCTGAGAATGATTTTTCTGTCCATAAAAAGGACCTCCTGTACTTTATATTGTAAATAAAGTATAGGAGCATTTTGTTTTGATTACAATAAAAAATATCTTATTTCATTAACACAAAACGATTATATGATTTTTTCAAATAAAAAAAGAGCCTGTCAGAAACAGACTCTGTAAGGGATTCACACCCTGAAAACTGAATAAATCAAGACAAAGTACCAAGAACACTTGGTCAAGCCCTCGACCTATTAGTACTGCCAAGCTGAACATCTCACGATGCT
>CADCGS010000154.1:0-959 GCA_902801055.1 uncultured Ruminococcus sp.
ATCCTCAAAACCTCTGAATATTACCGCGGAAATATCATCCTTATCAAAAAGATAGGTATAATCCGGGCTTATAAATCCCTCGGGGTAAGGTACTCCGATATAATCATATTCCTTATCCGGCTCCTCAGCCTTACCCTGCTTTACACCGTATATCATGAGCTTTTTCTTTGCGTTGCCAATAAGTACAACAGAACCTATGGGAAGCAGATCAGTAATTTTCATAATTATTATCTCCTTATTAATTCAATTATTTTCTTTTTTAATCATCCGGCTGCTCTGTATCTTCAACGGGTCCAGGATTTCTTTTGCCGATCTTATCTTCAAGGATAGTCAGGGCATTTATAAAATCCTTTCTGTCCTCGTCATCACATCCTCTGAAAAATATGCAGTCAAGATCCTCCTGATCAAACAGTATCTGCTTATCATTTGAGATATTTCCTTCGGGATACAGCACACCTGCATAGTCATATTCATGATGCTGCTCATCTTCCCCGGATGAAATCTGCTTGATACCGATTATCATTACTCTTTTTTTCCGCCTTTCAGGAGCACGATCGTTCCTATAGGGAGCAGATCCTCATTCTTAACCATATAAGTTTACCTCCTCAATCAATGTGAAGTTATCTTGTTCCATAATGCAGAAGCATGCTTTCCGGCATTTGATATTGTATCAACGCCGAAATCCCATAGAGCCTGTCCGGTATCTGAAACAAAATCAATTGTATTTTCCGCCATATCTCCGATATCAGAAACCTGGAATCCATCACTGATTGTATCGAACGTTTTTTTGAAAAATTCCCCGGTGGCAGCTATTTCTTTCGACCCGAATTCACCAGCAATAGAGATTTCATCTATAAAGCTCATAACACTTTCTTCGGCATAATCAAGAAAAGTATCCGAAACGATCTCAGTAAGGCTTCTTCCAAAAATCGCCTCTGAACCTTTATTTATTAAAAATA
>CADCGS010000154.1:997-6054 GCA_902801055.1 uncultured Ruminococcus sp.
GCTATTCCTGCACTGACAGCTGAAGATATAAGCAGATCTACTCCGGTCTCCGTAACGGTCTCGGCAATACCACGATAAATATTATATGCTGATGGATCTCCGGAAAACTCTTGATAATTATCAATACCATTTGATAATAAAGACAGTACAACTCCTGTCCATTTACATACAGTTTTTGCTCCGCCTTTGGAAAAATCACCGAAATCATCAGCAAAATTCTCGACAAATCTTGAACTCCAGCTGGCAGCAGACGATCCGGAACCGTTTGCTGTTATAATATCCAGTAACGTCGATGTAATTGATGCACCCTGTCCGCCAATATCAAGAAAAGAGACATCCTCAGTTCCGTATAAGCCGCCCATCATTCCGATCAACATTGATAAGCCCTGAGCTGTTAATGTTCCGCCTGCTAATGAACTCAGTATATCAATTAAATGAGTTATTGCCCCAGGTTCATCAAAATTTGCAGGCATCGTACCATTGTTCAGTCTTTCCGGGTTCGGAAAAGGAGTGCTGCCCATCGGAAAAGCCATTCTGTCCTCTGTCTGCTTATATTTTTCAGCCGCATTTTCAAGTACAGCCGCACATTTATTAATTCCAGAATTCAGCCGTTCTACCCTTTCTCTGCATTTTATCTACAGTCTGTATCGCCATCTCCAGCCTACCTGCGCTCGTTGCCATATCAGAAGATATTGCAGTCATCCTGTCCCACTCTGCATAAAATACCGGCATTTATTTCACCTCTTCCTATCAGCGCATCCGGCCTCCGCCGTTAAAAGTCCTTTCCTGTGCTATTCTCAGCGCAGTCATTTCACTATCATATGTACGTTTTGCATTTGCGGATATCAGCTGCGCAAGCTTATCGTAATTATCTGCTGCTATTCTCAGTTCATCAAGCAGCTTCCGGCATTTTGTAATAAACAGATCGGCACTCTGACCTTTCCATACCGTATTTGTCTGATCTACATATCCGCTGAATTCAGACATTACAACATTTCTGATATGTTCCGCTGCTGCGCGGAGCTGCCCCACCTGACTAAGCGCTTTATCATAATTAAAGCGAATCTCTGATTCTCTTGCCATAATACTCACCCCGCTGTATCAATAAATTATACCCGAAGGCAAAGCATCCGCATCTTCAACATTTTGCTCCTCGGTCGTGGTATATGTTTCCGAGATCTGCCTCGAAGACGGTCAGATTTTCCAGGGAGTATCCAATGTCGGTATCAATCCGACATTCGGAAGGGAAAAACCTCGGATCGAAACCTATATTTTCGATTTTCATGAGGATCTGTATGGAAAGAAAATCGTTGTCAGACTGCTGAAGTTCCTTCGGCCGGAAAGAAAATTTGAATCGGCTGAAGCACTGAAAGAGCAGATTGGCAAAGAAAGCCCGGTGCAATTGTCATACAAAGCCCTCCTTATACATCCAGATGCTCGACCATTTCATATACATTTGTTTCGCAATCATTATACTGTTTGCGATCCTCGGTCAATAGCTGAATATATTCGATCAATTCGTTTATGCATTTATCTACTATTTGGAAATCGTTTCTGAATTGTCCGGCAAAGCTGTCATTAGCGGGGCCGTCCCACATTCCGTTCAATGCCTCTACCCCATCATATATTGTCTTTGCCTCCGTTTTGACTCTGTTCAGAGAATCCGACAGAACTGCAATATCATTATTCATCTGATCGGTATTTACTCTCACCATATTATCAGACATGACCGTACCTCCGTTTCTTTATACTGGCAATACCGCAAAAAGCAGCAGCTCCGACACTCCATCGCTTTGTCACAGGAATAGCATACACCCAATGGACACGATATAAGCTGAAGCGTCATATTTTTTCCGACAGCGTTGACTTAAGGCAACACCGCTGTGAGACCGTCTATCGGCTTAGCAACGCATCTGCGGCACTATCTTTGTGCGGTATTGCATTAATTCATTATTATTTCTAACTTGAGAAATGTATTTCCTATATTGATCATATCATTATTATTAACGATCGCACCTTTTTCAATTTTTCTTTCATTCAGATATGTACCGTTCCGAGAATTCAAATCATCAATATATACTATCCAATTGTGTGAATACAGCTTACAGTGCACCGCAGAAATATACTTATCTCCGGGTATTTTCAAATCTGCATTTCCTGTCATTGATCCTATGATCTTCGGAGTATTCAGTACAAGCGTACCATAGTCAAATTTACGCATGAGATCAGTGACCCTTACGTATACGCAGTTATTTTGCGACAGAACATAAGTCTTCTGCTTTTCATATGGCATGAAGCCCTTGCCCTCTTTAACAAATTTTCCGGTATGGGTATCAACACCATAATTGATATAATCCTTGCCGATCTTCATATAATCGACCCTGGTTTTCTTCTGATATGAGAAAAACACGGCAATAAATATGATAACAACTATCAGGAGCAGCACAAGGCCTCCTATCAAAATATATACGAGCATTTTGATCCCTCAGTCTTTGTTCTTTTCATCCACAGCTTGATGAGCTTCTTCATAATGTACGGCCAGTTCATTGCCCATATCAGCAAGACGAACATAAAGCCTGTAATAATTCTCACATATCATATCATATTTTTTTTCAAGCCTGCTGAAAGATTCTCCCTTACATTCCGAGAGAAGTCTCTCTGTCAGATCATTTACATTGTCCATTACAGAAAGAATGTTTTGGCTCAAGTCAGTCAGCATCATAATCATACTGTCAAATCTTTCCTTATCCACATTTTCCTTTACCATGATAAAGCACCGCCTATATCCCAGCAATGCTCATTTATTTCAGAAGCTCCGTCGGAAGTGCATCGCTGTCATCATCATTGTTTTTTTCTACAGCCAGATAATTAATTGATATCTCATGCAGCCGTTCAGCTGAACGACCGAGCTTTTCGCGGATATCTGCAATAGCTGCTGTATAATTATTCATCGTATCGCAGAATTCTTCGTGCGCCGTTCCGGACCAGTAATGAGAAGTATCGGCTATGATGCGGTCTATCATTTCAAGCTCGGACGCGATCACGGACAATGAACTGTAGAGGATATCAGCACTTTCGCTGACTATCTCTGTCGATACGGAGATCTGTTTATTATTCTCATACTCCCTCACTAAGCAACACCCTGACTGTATTTATTTCATTTACTGCCTGCTGGGCTCTTTCCTCTGCAGCGGAATATATTTCGCAGGCATACTGCATCCACTCAGTAAGCTGAGATGCATCTCCGACCACGCTTTCAAGCTCCGTCATTTTCTCCGCAAGGGAACTAAAAAACAGGTTTGCTGCCTCGCCTTTCCATACCTTTTGCAGATACTTCATATTATCGGTAATAGTATCTTTTGCACGCATTATTATATCAAGGCTGTTCATCAACCTATCCTTATCATCGCGAAGCTTTTCCGGTTCAATAGAATATTTTTCCATAAGCACTCCGTTATTGTTTTATTATCTGATACTTTACTACCCAATGATCCCAGTTTTCGTTGTTAGTATTGAATTCAATATATACACTGCATTTTTCCGTTGGATTTATAAAATAATTCATCTGGCTGTTATAGGTCTTGCCATTTTCCTCATCGCCCCAGCTGTCTGTCCAGTTTTCGTTGGATCTGACCTTGAATTCATATGTTCCCGGCTCGACATCCGGTATAGTACAAATATAGACCTTATCTTTATCATCATCAGACATCGGAAGATCCTTTGTCCATTCCTCACATCCGGTGAAGGTTCCTGTTATACCGTAGGTCGTCTCAGAATTGATATTCAGAGTTTTCAGATCTATATTACTTTTTTTCAGGTTTATACAGCCTGCAAAGGCATTCGGATCAAGAGCCTGGTCTGATCTTGATGACACTGTGATCGGAAATTCGATCGAATTCAGGGAAATGCAGTTTGCAAAGGCATATGCATTGATCTTATCGAGCTTTACATTATCAAGTCCATCGGGAAATATGATCTGGGAAAGTGCACTGCATCCCGCAAAAGCATAAGAGTCGATGGTGATAAGCTTAGCTGGCAAATTCACCTTCGTAAGAGAACGACAATATTTAAATGTACCCTCTTCAATTGCAGTAATACCGTCCGGGATAGTTATCTCTGTTAATGACGAACAATTATTGAATACATATTTTCCCATGCTGGTCAGGCTTTGGGGAAGTGTTACCTTAACGATCTTACTCAGATCGGTAAATACACGTTCTTGGATCGCTGTAACGGGACAGCCGTCTATCGTTTCTGGTACGACTATTTCCCCATTAACCTGATTAGCACCTTTATAATATACGATCTTGATATTTCCGCCATTGTTAATATACCAGAAATTACCGCTCAATTTCAGATTGTTTTCTTTATTTTCTGATTGCTGAACAGAGCTTTCCGAAGTGCTTGCCTGCGGCTGTGACGATGAATTTTTTTTCTGATTGCATCCTGCTGCATTTGCTGCGATCAGTACGACCGCGGAGATTAAAATGATCCTGCGAAATAAATTCATTATTTTGCTCCTTTCGATTTTTTCAAAAGAATAATATTGTTCCTGTATGCTTGCCTTTAGCTGAAACTGTCAATAAGGATATCCGGCAGCGGCGCAAGCCTGGTTTCTTTGGGAAAGGCTGTTTTCCTTGTAAATACAAATCCGTCCAAAGAATCCGTAACGCTTTTCTCGGCAGACAAAAATGTCTCTGCCATGCTTTCTATAATCATCTGATACTGCATAAGCTGATCAGAGCAAACCGCAAAAGCATTTTGAGTTTCTTCAAGGATAGCCGGTATTTTTTCCGGATCATAAAACGCCGTAAGTTCCCTGGAAATCTCGTGATATTCAGTCAGCAAAGCCTCCGTCCGGCTGCATAATATTTTCAGTTCCTCGCTTATATCCGATAACGATCCCGTATTAATTTCCATATCTTTTTAGGCTCTTCCATAAAAACTGTGGGTAAGAACCGATAAAATGTGAATAAAACAAAGCGTCACGAAGCTCCACGTGATATACTTGAAATTGTCTCGAAATCAAGATCAGGAGTGGAGCCCCGTGACAATTT
>CADCGS010000155.1 GCA_902801055.1 uncultured Ruminococcus sp.
TTTTCCGGTGACGGGTATAAGCTTCCTGATGCTCTTGAGGAAGAAATAGAACAGATCGTAATCGACAAAGCAAAAGACTATCCAATGCCTACGGCAAATGGTCTCGGTTCAGTTACCCGTGCCGATAAAGCTATTTACGACTATATCGACCATGTTGTTTCAACCGTTTCATATCGTCTTGACGGAATGAGAATAGCAATCGACTGCTCTAACGGTTCATCATCCGTTACTGCGGAAAAGCTTTTCACTTCTCTCGGTGCAGAGTGTCATATGCTTGCAGATGCTCCCGATGGGATAAATATCAATGACAATTGCGGTTCCACACATATGGAAAACCTCATGAAATATGTTGTTGACAATAAACTCGATCTTGGCGTTGCATTTGACGGCGATGCTGACAGATGTCTTGCTGTTGATGAAAACGGACATATGGTAGACGGTGATTTCATTATGGCGATATGCGCCCTTGATCTTGCTTCACGTAAAAAACTCAGCAAGAAAACTGCTGTCGGAACAGTAATGTCAAATATGGGCTTCGGACGTTTTTGCAGTGACAATAATCTGAAATTCATCGCTACAGATGTAGGCGACAGATATGTACTTGAAGCTATGCTTCGTGACGGTTATAATTTCGGCGGTGAACAGTCAGGACACGTAATTTTCCTGGATTATTCCACAACAGGTGACGGACAGCTTACCGCTGCGCAGCTTCTCAGCCTGATAAACAGACGTCAGGCAAAGCTTTCAAGTATTTCTACTCTTATGACTCATTATCCGCAGATACTTATCAATGTAAAAGTTACCGCAGAGGGAAAGCTTAATTTCTATAAGAATCAGGAGATCAAAGATAAGATCGAACAGGTACGCCGTGAATTAGGCGACGACGGAAGAATACTCGTCCGTATGTCCGGTACTGAGCCTCTTGTAAGAGTTATGCTTGAGGGACTTGATGAAAAGCTTATTGAAAAGCTTGCAAATGAGACAGCACAGCTGATTAAAGAAAAAATCGGTGCATAATTCGTCAAAACTACCAAAGAATATGTTTATAAGACAATAATTTTCTCATTTATTTTAACCTTTTTTTCTATCGTAATGTGCTATAATAATTATAATCTGGATATGGAGCTGTATTATTATGGCAAATATAGATATTTCTGTAATTATACCTTTAAAAGATAATAAAGAGCAGGTCGCTTCTTTGATAAAACGTCTGTGTAAAGAAACAGACGGGATCGAAACGGAATTTGTTGTAGTTGATATGAACTCCACTGACGGCGGAGTATTGAATACACTTAATGTTATAAAATCATTGAATCTTCGCGGATGCGTAGTTCAGAGCGGCGGAGTATCCGTCAGTTCTGCACTTAATACGGGTATCCGCAGGGCTACCGGTAAATATCTTACATTCGTATATCCGTCAAGATCATATCGTGACTATATTTCTCAGTATTACCGTACTGCACAAGAAAAAAATGCAGATTTCATTTTTGCTGTTCCCGAAAATGAGGACGGCAGCAGAGTTCTCATTTCTGATGGTGTTGTCGGAACTGATATCATTGTCAGTCTTATCCGTTCTTCTATTATTATGGAATTTACTGCTGTTATGTTCAGCAGGGATTTTCTTGTATCTCAGAATATCTGTTTTTACGATGATTGTCTTTACGGATATGCCGAAGCATTTATATATAATGCATTATTACACAGACCAAAGGTGACTTATCTTCCGCTAAAGCTTGAAAGGATAGAAATTCCGCCGGAAGAAAAAGACGAACCCAAGGCTGCTAAGAATTGCCTTGACAGGCTTGATGCTATGATAAAAATCTATCGCCTCGCCAAGGAGCTTCATAAGAACGATGAGGTTCTTATTAATGCTATCGAATATCAGAAACTGCCTTCTATTATAATGAATTGTGTTGATAAGCTTCTTCTTGAAGGCTTCAAGAATTCATCAATAAAGAAACTGCTTAAATCAAAGGATTATTATAAATTCCTTGATTTTTCAAAGGATACCGATCCCGGGCTTCGTGCAAAAGTTCTGCTATGGAAATCCGTTCCGTGGCTGTATAAGCCGTAAATATTATTTACCTGTGATCAACATGGTCAGTGGATTCTTATGGATTCACTGACTTTTTTTATTGATAATAATTGTATAATGTGCTATAATCAATCTATACGTTAAGATGAGGAATGTATAGTATTATGAAAGTATTAGGAATTGATCCCGGCTATGCAATAGTAGGATATGGGGTAGTGGAATACAGCAGGGGAAGTTATTATCCGATTGATTATGGTGCGATAACAACCGATGCGGATATGCCTTTTCCGAAAAGGCTGCAGATAATTTATAACGAGCTTGTATCTGTGATCATTCGCAACGATCCTGATGAAATGGCTGTCGAAAGGCTTTATTTCCAGAATAATCAGAAAACTGCCATTGCTGTTGCGGAGGCAAGGGGAGTGATCCTTCTTTCAGCTCAGATGAATAATATCCCGATAAATGAATATACTCCGCTGCAGGTCAAGCAGGCGGTCACAGGGTTCGGTCAGGCAAAAAAGCCCCAGGTAATGGAAATGACACGCAGACTTCTGAAGCTTGAGAGCGTACCTAAGCCGGATGATACTGCCGATGCTCTTGCAATTGCTATATGTCATGTGCAGACATCGGGAACTAAGCTCAGGGATATGCTTAACAGCAGAAATAAATTAAATCTCAATTCCATTGGAGGTAACAGAATTTGACTGAATTCTATTTTGTTCGCCATGCTCAGCCTGATTACAGAAGCGGAAATAATGCTACATTCGGCTTATCTGATGAAGGTATTCTCGACAGGATGACAGCTGCTGATGCTTTGAAAGATATTCATTTTGATGCTGTCATAAGCAGTCCCTACCGCAGAAGCATGGAAACGATCCTGCCCGTTGTTGAAAAACAAGGGTTGTCAATCATAACCGATGCCCGCTTGCGCGAAAGAGACAGCGGTATAAATGGGAACAGTAATTTCGATCTGTTCAAAAAACGATGGAGTGATTTTTCCTATCACGAGGATGGGGGAGAATCATTATCAGAATGTCAGGATCGAAATATTGAAGCTCTGAATGAACTTATTGAAAAATATAAAGACAGATCCTTGCTGATCGGAACACATGGTACTTCTCTCAGTACTATCATTAATTATTTTGAACCGACCTTTGGATTTGAAAGCTTTATGCGTATAGTTGATTATATGCCTTATGTTATCTGTATGAAATTTGAAGGAAATAAATATATGGGTTTTACGGAGCTTGCATATGTACATAAGGCAATACACGGAAAGAAATGAGGAAGAATTAAAGAATGATATATAGTCTGAACGGGAAAATAATTCTTACCGAACCCAATGCAGTTGTAATTGAGTGCGGGGGAGTCGGATATAAATGTCTTACAACAATGAATACCATTCGTTCGCTTCCGCGTACAGGAGAGCAGGCAATGGTATATACCCATATGATAGTGAGGGAGGATGCAGTCGAACTATGCGGTTTTGCAGAAAGAAGCGAGCTGAATTGTTTCCGTCTTCTTACCTCCGTCAGCGGCGTTGGAGCTAAGGTCGCCATCGCTATTCTGTCTGTTCTCACTCCTGAACAGCTTGCACTCGCAGTATCAGCCGGAGACAGCAAAATGCTGACAAAAGCAAGCGGCGTTGGAAACAAGCTTGCCCAGAGAATAACGCTTGAACTGAAAGACAAGGTCAGAAATATCGCGCCTGCCGGTTCTGTAAACACAGCAGAAATCAGCCCGTCAGCGGTTGTTCCCGAGGGAAATATTTCCAAGGCAATTGGT
>CADCGS010000156.1 GCA_902801055.1 uncultured Ruminococcus sp.
GGGTGAATTCAAAAAAGCCCCGGTGGGGCTTTTTTGAAGAGGGGACGCCCTGGGAAAGAGGGCGTCCCCTTGCCGTGTTCCTCCACGAATTATTCTTGTCGCCGTGAGGCGGCAACGGAACACAATTACGAGCCTACATTAACAAAAAAGTACCTACGGCTACTAAATATTAAGAGGGGACGCCCCGGGAAAGAGAGCGTCCCCTTGTTGTGTTTCTCCACGCACCAAACTTTCAATACATCACTGTCTTTGTGCGGTATTGCCTTAAATATGGTTATTTACTTATCTTCCGTCGCGGTGCTTTATGATAACGCCGATGGTCTTGAAAATAAGTTTGAGGTCTACCCATACGCTGCGATCCTCAATGTATTTTCTGTCAAGCTCCATCCACTGTACAAAGGAAATGTCATTCCTGTTGAGGCTTGCCTGCCAGTAACAGGTCAGTCCCGGCGTTACAAGCAGTCTGAGCCGGTCGGTATCACTGTACTGCTCGACCTCCTTCGGCAGCGGTGGACGGGGACCTACAAATGACATATGCCCGAAAAGTATGTTCAGCATCTGCGGAAGCTCGTCTATATTCGTGGCACGCAGCACCTTGCCGACCTTGGTGATACGCGGGTCGTTTTTCATTTTGAATGCAGGACCGTCAGCTTCGTTGAATTTCATAAGCTCGGCTTTCTTTGCTTCGGCATCAACACACATGGTACGGAATTTGTAAAGCTTGAAGGTCTTTCCGTTTTTCCCTACACGCTCCTGAACAAAGAATGGCTTTCCGGCACCGTCCGATACGGCTACGATTATTGCTACGATAATATAAAGCCAAGAGAATGTAGTGATGAAAATAAGCGAAACTAAAAAGTCGAAAATTCGTTTGATGATTGAATAGAACGGTTTTTTCTTATACTGCAATTTATTCTCCCCTTTTCCGCTCGTCACAGCCATATGCCCATGACCTTTTTCGGCTTTTTTGGTACAGGCATATCAACATATCTCCCGGTGAAAACGTCTCTTGCATTTTTTTCAAACCAATCGACATATTCTTCTCCGAATTTCTTACGGACATAGCTGTAGGCATCCCTTAGATTGGGTGTACGGCTTTTGAGGTTATGACAGTCAGAACTGATGATCTGCGCCATGCCCCATTTTATATATTTAATAGCGATCTTCTGTCCGTCAAGTATCGCTCCGCTGTTTATCTGAACGATGCAGCCGCGCTCCAGCAGGTCGTAAAGCCTTGTGGGATCCGATGTGAAATACGGATAACGCTCCACATGGGCAAGTATCGGCTGATAGCCCCGGTTGATGATATCCGTGAGGGTATGCGTCAGACCATAGGGACGTTCGTCAGTCGGCAGCTCTATCAGCAGGTAATTTGTATCGGTGTAGCAAAGCTCGTCCAGCTCCAGCTCATTAAGCTTATTCGAGAAAAATATCTCTGCTGCAAGCTTGAATTTTATGCCCATATCAGACACTCCGGGGATAGCCATAAGCTTCTCGAAGCTGCGCTCCCTGCGGCCGAGGAATTCCTCGAGCGAGACCCTGTTGGGGTGGAAATGCGGGGTAAAAGCTATAGCCTTGACTCCCTGCTTCATTTCCTCATTGAGAAGAGCAAGGCTTATCTCGGAATTTTTGGCTCCGTCGTCTATGCCGGGCAGAATATGACAATGTAAATCCAGCATTATTTCCTTTTTCCTGATCCTTTTATTGATTTATCTCTGAGACTATACGCTCTTGTTGAATTCCTTTGTATCGACTACCGGGATAATACCGAGCAGCGGAATACTCAGAGATTTTGAAATATCCTCTTCTGTCTTGAAGGTGTTGTTTGACAGCTCACGTACAAATACAAATGCAAGAATAAGCACAAGACCTACAAGACCGCCGATGATCGCATTACGCATGGAATTAGGGCTGACAGGAGCACCGTTGGCAGTCAGACGGGCTTCGTCGATGATCTTTACCGAACCGGCCTCTACCTGCTTCTGAATGATCGGGGGAGCGACCTTGATGATCTGTTCGATGACATTCTTTGTAAGGGTGGGGTTTGTATCCCTCATTGCGATCTTGATGACCTGGGTCGAATCAACGGTCGAAACAGATATTTTCTTTTTAAGGGTATCGGGGGTCATGCTCAGTCCGAGATCCTTGATCACCGGCTCGAGAACCTCATCCGATGTAATGATTATTGAATAAACCTCCGCAAGGCTTTGTGCAGCGGTGATCTCTGCATTCTGGATCGTTGTCCTTTCGGAGGACTTATTATTTACGATAAGGCTTGCTGTCGATTCATACTGCTTTGCAATGAAAAATTTGGAATAAGTAAAAAATCCGGCAGCGAATACTGCTGCGACCAGAATTATCGGAATAATATTCTTTTTGAGTATGTCGAAAATAATTCTCAGGTCAATTTCTTTTTCCTGAGCACCGGTGGTTTTTTCTTCCATGATACCTCTCCTTTATTGATCTCAAATGTTGCTTTGCATAGCTTTCGTTCATAAATACAGGTCTGTTTCTGCATTTTCATCAGACACCTTGATACATTATAAACTTTATCGGATTTTTTGTCAACTCGTTTTTGTGACGTAAATGCCACAAGAAAACCTTTCCTGTCCCATTTGCGTCAAACTTCTGTAATATTTATAAAAACAGACATTTCAAAAAGATAAAATTTGGATTATGTGACATACTCACTGTATAATAAAGCAAAAGCATTATATAATATTTCAAGGAAATACCGCCGGGAGAGGGCATGACATCTCAGCGCGGCACTAAGGGTAACACCATCAGAAAGGAACGGTCAGAAATGAAAAAGGCACTTATAATAGGCTCAGGGCCTGCGGGAATATCGGCTTCGCTTTATCTTGCGCGAAGCGGCACAGCGGAGGTCACGATAATCACCAACGGCAAAAGCTCTCTTGAAAAGGCAGAAAAAATAGAAAACTATTTCGGGTTTGCGGGGCCTGTTTCGGGGAAGGAGCTTCTGAGAAACGGCAGAGCCGGAGCCGAAAGACTGGGGGTAAGATTTCATGATACGGAGCTTCTGGAGCTGAATATAACCCCCTCGCTGAGCTTTGAAGCGGTAACGCCGGACGGAAGGGAGACCTTTGATGCTGTGCTGATCGCTGCCGGAGCGGCACGCAAAGCTCCGCCGATAAAGGGTCTGAAGGAATTCGAGGGCAGGGGCATAAGCTATTGTGCAGTCTGCGATGCATTTTTCTACAGGGGCAAGCCCGTAGCGGTAATAGGCAGCGGAGAATATGCGATGCACGAGGCAGTTACTCTTTTGCAGACGTCTTCATCTGTAACGGTACTGACCAACGGCGAAGAGCCTGCCGGGAGCATACCGGAGGGGATAGGATACAGAACCGGGAAAATATCGGAGATCGCCGGAGACAGCAAGGTACATTCTGTATTATTCGAGGACGGCAGCAGTTTGTCCGTAGAGGGAGTATTTGTAGCTGTCGGAGCGGCAGGCAGTGATGATATTGCGAGGAAAACAGGAATAGCGTCCGACAGCGGAAAGATAATCACCGACAGCGGCATGGCGACGAATGTGCCGGGGATATATGCAGCCGGAGACTGCACCGGAGGTCTGATGCAGATATCGAAAGCCGTTTCCGACGGAGCTATTGCAGCTATGAGCATGATCAGATTTTTGAAAAACAACTGATCCTACGGCTGAGCTGCCGGCGCAGTGCCTGCGCTCTCAATTCACGGCGGAGTGCCTCCGCTGTCAATTCGCGTAATCGTTCGCTCCGCCGGCGTGCCGCCGGTGTCAGTTCGCGTAATCGT
>CADCGS010000157.1 GCA_902801055.1 uncultured Ruminococcus sp.
GACTGTTTTTGAAGAGGGGACGCCCTGGGAAAGAGGGCGTCCCCTTGCCGTGTTCCTCCACGCATCAATCTTTCTGCCGCAAGGCAGAAACGGAACACAATTACGAGCCTACATTAACAAAAAAGTACCTACGGCTACTAAATATTAAGAGTGGACGCCCAATCAAATAGGGCGCCGGCGTGCCTGAAATGATAGTTACACATGGGATATAATTGCAATACATCACTGTCAAAGCCGCACCTGTCAATAAAGTAAAGACCGCGAGTAGTAAATGTTCGGTATGAGTGCAGAGCGGAGCGAAGCGCAGCGACCGGCGCGAATTGACAGCGGAGGCACTCCGCCGCGAATTGACAGCGGAGGCACTCCGCCGCCGCACTGTACAGTATCAATTTTAACATTTCACTTTTTACATTGGTTTTTTGATTTGACTTACAGGGAAAATCATAGTACAATATATACTGTATATTTATATCAAAAGGAAAGAATGATAAAAATGAATAAAACAAAGGACGCAGCCATGCGCCTGTCTTCACTTTCTGTATTCAGAGGCATCATGAACCGCACCGTCCCGCGGGCTTACTATAAGCTCCTCTGCTCGGCGGATGCTCCCGTACATGAATTTCTCACGGCATGGGGAGATTTTGCAGGGCTTCTTGCCGAAAGAGGCTGCACCGGCTCTCTGGCGGGGTGTCTGACCGAGGCGGCTCTGTTTGACGACAATGCCTTCTCCCGCGCCGCTGCCGCAGGTCAGGCTGACAAGCTCCATCCAGATGTAAAAAATGCGGCGATAAGGGATATCCGCGCAATAATCAAAGCAGCCTCCCTTACCCCCGAACAGATAATATCCGGCTACCGCGACCCCGATATGCTGAGGGACATAGCCTCCTCCCTCCCGGTATGGGAGACAGGACAGCCCGTTCCGGAGCTTGCGGACGAGGTAAATATATTCGGCAGGCTCGCAGCATATTACCGCCGCAGCGGATGCGGTATGTATGCTCGTTACCGCGCATTCATCTGGCGAAACAAAAATGTCGAGCCTGTACCCTATCCCGATAAGATAAGTCTTTCGTCCCTTTGCGGATATGAGCTGCAGAGAGGTATCGTAACCGCCAATACTACCGCCTTCCTTTCAGGCAGACAAAGCAATAACTGCCTGCTTTACGGCGACAGGGGCACAGGCAAATCCTCGACCGTCAAGGCTATACTCAACCGCTATTATACAGACGGTCTTCGTATGGTCGAAATGCCGAAGGAAAGACTGTCCGAATTCCCGCTCCTTGTCGAAAAGATAGCGCCCGTCCCGATGAAATTCATCATATTCATAGACGACCTTTCATTCAGCGGCGAGGACAAAAGCTACGCCCAGCTCAAGGCAGTCCTCGAGGGCGGTCTTGCCGCACGTCCCGATAACACACTCATCTATGCGACCTCAAACCGGCGCCACCTTATCAAGGAGAATTTCTCCGACCGCGAAGGCGAGGATATGCACCGCAACGATACCATGCAGGAAACACTTTCGCTTTCCGACCGTTTCGGTCTGTCGGTCAATTTCAGCAAGCCCGGAAAGGACGAATATCTCGCCATAGTCGAAAGCCTTGCCGATGAATCCGGCATAAAAGAGGATAAGGACAAGCTTTTCCGCGATGCGGAGCAATGGGCGCTTTCCAGAGGAGGACGCTCTCCGCGCTGTGCAAGGCAATTCATCGCCTCAATAGGCATCTGACCGGAACAGGTCGGTTTAAACAAGGAGCAAAGCTCCAACAAGCTCGCTTGATTGGAGCGAGCGACGCCGTCAACAGACGTCGTGGAGCTTTAGCTCCTGCGGGCGTCGGTGGGGCCTATAGAGGCGGGGGACATCGACGTCTGTTATAATATTATATTCTCAACCAAGGAGACATTAAGATATGAAAAAGTTTTTATGTGTTATATCTGCGGCGGCGCTGCTGCTGTCTGCCGCAGCCTGCAGTTCAGGCTCTGAGGGCGGCTATCCCGTAAATATAGCCGGTTATTCCATAAGCTCAAAGCCCTCCTCCGTTGTCTGCCTCAGCGACAGCGTTGCGGATATCCTCATCACCTGCGGCTATGCCGATGCGATAAAGGCAAGATCCGATGAATGTACACAGAAGGAGCTTGCCGATGTGCCCTCAGTCGGCTCAAAATCAAACCCGAATATCCAGAAAATAGAAAGCGTTTCTCCCGGGGTAGTATTTTCCGACAATACCGTTTCCGATGAAGCGGGCAGCAAGCTGAAGGATGATAACATCACCGTGATGAAAATGATAACCGCCCAGAACGGCGACGAGCTGAAGGTGCTCTACAGCAGCCTCGGCGCTATCATGGACGGCAATGAAAAAGGCAGGGCAAACGGCGAAAAAAAGGCGTCAAATCTTCTTATCACACTCGACGACCTCCAGCGCCTTATCCCTCAGAGCAATGTGCCGATAACCGCCTGCTACCTTTATGACACAAAGGGAAATGCCGCAACAGCCAATACCTTTGCCGGCAGATTATTTGAATATGCCAACCTCGTGAATATCTGCGCCAATTATTCCGACCCGCGTGACGTCCTGAATGCTGTCAAGCGCGACGACCCGAAATATATTTTCTGTCCTGCCGGAGTAAAATCCCAGATACTCGCCGACAAGAAATTCAAGAATGTTTCCGCTGTCAAAAACGGAAATGTTTTCGAGATAGATTCCAAGGTATTTGAACGCCAGGGCGAAAGCATGACAGAGGTTCTTTCGTTTATTATCGAAACCGTTTATCCGGAGCTTAAAGGCAATTCCTCATCCGACAAAAAGACGGAATCAAAGCAGGAGTCCAAACAGGAGTCAAAGCAGGAAAGCAAACAGGAATCCAAGCAGGAATCAAAACAGGAATCAAAACAGGAATCAAAACAGGAATCAAAGCAGGAATCAAAGCAGGAATCAAAGCAGGAATCAAAACAGGAAAGCAAAAACGAGACCAGCGAGGATGCAAAGCCTGAAAGCAGTGAAGAAAGCAGCGAAGAAAGCAAGAATGAAAGCAAGCAGGAAAGCAAGAATGAATCCTCAAAGATCGTTGTAAAGGCTGATGATTCGCTCGAGATCACAGATTATACGGCATTCGGCAAGAGCGATGTCAAAGAAGATGTCAAAAAGCTCCAGAAGAGACTAAAGGATCTCGGCTACGGAGAATTCCCGGACGGCATGACCGACACCTACGGCAACCAGACAGAAGCCGCAGTTATCCTATTCAAGAACAAAAACGGCTTCGGGAATGACGATCCCGATACTACATCCGGTTATCTTGACGCAGATATGCTCCGTCTGCTCTTCTCAGACAAGGTAAAACCCGCCGACCAGTAAAAAAACACCGCAGGCTGCAAATTTTGCAGTTCTGCGGTGAATTTTTATTATTTTCGTTTTTTCACGCATTATCAACATCCATACGATCACTGTAAGGGGCATGAACATTGACTTTTCAACATTTTCAACATCACAGTGTTGAAAAGTTGATTATCACAGGTGGAAAATTGTTAAATATCATCCGAATTTCTTTTCGTACCATACAAGGAAGGCATATACTGCGAAAATACGGCTCCAGAGGAATTCTTCCCCGGCGAGATATTTATTCCACATATCCATAAGAACTTCTGTATCAAAGAATTTACGGGAAGCTGTGCCGGAGAGCATTTCTGCGATCGGGCGGTTGAATTTCTCATCAGCGAGCCATTTGCGTATCGGAACGGCAAAACCGACCTTCTTGCGGAAAGCGACCTCATCCGGGAGCTTACTGCTTGCAGCCTTGCGGAATACATATTTATTCTGATCATTTCTGAATTTGAGATCAGCCGGGATTCTTCTTGCGACATTGAAAAGTCTGAGATCGCTGAACGGTGTATGGAGCTCCACGCCGCAGGCTGTGCTTGTACGGTCGGTATTGAGGTATATATCGCCCTCAAGCCAGAGAGAAATATCAATAGTAAGCTTTTGTGCAAGCTCATCCTGTCCCTGTACTTCATTCCAGAGCGGAGCGACCGGATCCACAGCCCGTACATTTTCGTCATAGCCGGTCATGACAGACCTGACGACCTCCTCAGACATGATATGCGAGCAGGTAAGATATGTCCAGCCCTCCCTGAGGGGATTCCTGTGGGAATTATAGCCGCCGAAAAATTCATCTATTCCTTCGCCGGAATACACGATATCCGCGTGTTCCTTTACTGCGGCACAGCCGATAGAAAATGCTACTGCCGATGCATCTCCGAGAGGCTGACCCATCTTATCCATGACGAGAGGGATACGTGCAAAATATTCCTCAGGAGAGATCATTTTTACATTAAAGCCCTTATTCAGCACCTCTGCTGTTTTGCGGGCAAGAGCAGATTCATCGAAGCCCGATTCCTCATAGCCCACGGTATTTGCTGCCCGGGCATCGCTTGCCGCCAGAAGGTAGGAAGAATCAACGCCGCCGGAGAGGAAGGATTCCTTATAGGGCAGAGCCGTATCAGCCCTTTCCTCGCCGAGTATTTCCTCAACGACATTTTTTATTTCCTCAGCCCATTCATCCTCAGTCTTGCTTGTATCCGGTTCAAACACAGGCTTCCAGTAGCGCACGAGTTTCAGCTCAGAGCCGTCCCACTGAGCATAATGACCCGGACGCAGTTTAAACACGCCCTCGTAGAAGGTTTCTTCTCCGATAGGGTAGCCATAGAAAAGATACTGTTGGAGCATACGCAGATTAAGTTTTTTCTCAAAGCCCTCAGCTGCTGTTATTGCATCTATATCTCCGCTGCACACAAAGCATCCGTTCACAACGGAATAGAACATTTGTTTCTGACCGACCTGATCCCTGAAACAATATTCCTTTCCGGCATTCTTATCCTTGATATGTACAGCAAAGGCTCCGTAGATATGGTTCATCATATCCATCTGCCATTTTGAATATGCTTTTTTGAGGATAAGTTCTTCCCTGACTTCCCTGTTTTCAGTTTCAGCTATCTCCAGCTCAGCGCAAAGGTTTTTATAGTTGCGTATATATCCGCTGAAATAGCCGATCTCTACATTCTCCACATTTGACATTGTATTTCCCTCCATGTCGGATTTTGTAAAAATTATAGCATTTCAAACCATTCGTGTCAATGCCCTTCCTGGGGCGTTGCCCCAGACCCCACCCGGGGCTGCTCGCCCCGCCGGCGTGCCGCCGGTGTCAGTTCACGTAATCGTTCGCTCCGCTCACTCTGCACCCGAAAGGAAGCTTTATAAGCCGCGATCGTTATTAAAGTAGCGGGGGACAAAACGGAAAGTTTAGATCAAGCCTTTTTAAAGGCTTGCAGAGTCCAGAGGCGCGGGTGTCCGGTGGACACCTCTCAGCCGCAGGCTGAGAAGCGCCGACCGAGCCGGCAGGCGAGAAGAGTCTCTGGTCGCCGTCCGCAGACGGCGAAATACTCCGGACACAATCCCTCCGCAAGGGGTGAATTCAAAAAAGCCCCGGTGGGGCTTTTTTGAAGAGGGGACGCCCTGGGAAAGAGGGCGTCCCCTTGCAAACGGAGCGCACCGGCACGCACCGCCGGGTTATGAAGCTTCCTTACGATCAAGCGTTGTTTAGCCGGAAATACACAGCAAAACAGCAAGTCTCCGACCTTAGCGGAATCGGAGACTTGCTGCTTTTAGGAGGAATGTATATGAAGATAAAAACTTATAAACGATAAATATTCAGTCCTCTTCTTCAAAGAAAAATATTTCTTCAAATTTTTTCTCGAGGGCTATGCACAACAGTAATGCAAGCTTTGCACTCGGGCAAAACTGGTTGTTTTCTATGGAACTGATCGTCTGTCTCGATACGCCTACCATCTCAGCAAGCTCGCCCTGTGATATGCGTTTCTCCGCACGGGCAACACGGAGCTTATTCTGAAATACTATATCCTTCATATCGTCACACCATAAAGAACATGACAAGACACGCTGCCGCTGCCAGCCCTGTTCCGACTCCTGCTATTAAATAGATCACCTTTCTCAGCTTCACAAACTGATATATGAATGTGGTGCAAAGATATGCCGTTATGATGGTGACGAATTCATAAAAAGCCTGATGATGAAGCGCTTTGTATACACTGAACAGCAAGCATAATACTCCTACTATGACAGCGCCCAGACCAAATGAAAAATTGTATACCCGCTGTTCCCTCTCATCAAGACCGCTGCGGTTCTGCTTTTTGTTTTTTTCGAGAATTTCGTTTCTATCCATAAACGCATCACCGTATTATTTTCTCTCTTTAGGTATCACCCTACGCTATTATATTAACACAACAAAGTAATATTGTCAAGTATTCTTGACAAATTTTCTTATAAACTTGTCAGCTGCGTGTATTTTTCAGATATACTTATTTCTGGTTGGTTTAGCAATTTTTTGTAGATTACTGCAACAATTACAGCACCCTAAGTTTGGAGGAATTGCCTATAACATTTTTCCCGAAAAAGTATTATAATAGTATATGTATATGAAATTTGTAATAATCGGAAGAATGTGCAGTAATCGGAGCGCCGTACAAAGTGCGGCGGTTTCAGGGCGGCGGTTTTCAGTCAAGGCAATACCGCTAAGCCGCCAGGCGGTATTTGTACGGTGTTGCATTAATAACGGGTGCGGCTCATGTTCATGTCATGCAGATTATTT
>CADCGS010000158.1 GCA_902801055.1 uncultured Ruminococcus sp.
CGAGGGGCTTGCCGCCCTCTCCCTCAATACCGAAAAGTCTGCCGAAGCCGCCGAGGAAATAACAGCCGCCTGCTACGATAACAGCAAATATTGTGGAAACTATTGTACCGGTGCTGATGGATTTTTCGGATTTGATAGCATAGAATTTCTGTACCATCTGCGGAAGTCCCCATGTGCCGAGAGACGTCAGCACTACGACACCGATAAGTGCAATTATATCAGGTCCGAAGAATGAGGTGAACACACCCTCGAATTGAGTGCCTCCGTTTGTGGCATAATTCGGAGCCTTCTGAGAAAGCTTTGCTATGCTTTCGGTCAGACCGCCGTTTACCTGCAGTACTGCGATGATAACTGCGATTATTCCGACGAGCATTATAATACCCTGAATGAAATCATTGATAGCTGTAGCCATATATCCGCCGAGTACGACATATACGCCGGTCAGCACTGCCATTCCGATAACACAGTATACATAGGGGATACCGAATGCCATTTCAAAAAGTCTCGAAAGACCGTTATAAAGCGAAGCAGTATAGGGTATCAGGAAAATAAAGATAATGATCGACGCGGCGATCTTGAGCGCCTTGGAATCATATCTTTTGAAGAAGAAGTCCGGCATTGTTGCGGAATCAAGATGCTGGGTCATTACTCTTGTGCGCCTGCCGAGGACGTTCCACGCAAGAAGCGAGCCGATAAAGGCATTGCCAAGACCTATCCATGTTGATGCAAGACCGAATCTCCAGCCGAACTGACCTGCATAGCCGACAAAGATAACGGCTGAAAAGTATGATGTGCCGAAAGCAAATGCAGTGAGCCACGGGCCTACGGAACGGTTGCCGAGTACAAAACCGTTTACATCGGTTGCCTGTTTACGGCAATAGATGCCTACTCCTATCATGATAGCAAAAAACACGACAAGGAACAGGACTTTGATAAGCATATCCATTTTGTTTTTCTCCCATTTTTATTCCGTATAGGAAATAATATTTAAATAAATTGTGTTATTATTCTATCTGCTGAATTGCCGCCTGCGGCTCAGATGAATCAACACAATATTATTTACAGATTGAGGTGCGAGATATGATAACGGATTTTCATACTCATATATATCCCGACAAAATTGCTGAAAAAACCATCAGCATACTTAAAAAACAAGCCCCGGTCGTACAGAACTTTTCGGACGGAACCATTTCCGGTCTCAGGAAAAGCATGAGGCAGTCAGGTATCGGAAAAGCTGTCATTCTGCCGGTCGCAACGCGGAAAGGTCAATTCGACACGATAAACCGCTTTGCTGCGGAAATAAACAGCAGCTGTGATGACCTGATCTCCTTCGGAGGTATCCATCCTGATGACGACGATCCGGAAGAAAAACTTAAATTCCTGAAGGACAGCGGATTCAGGGGGATAAAGATCCATCCCGATTATACCGGAACATTTATTGATGATCCGCGATATATCCGCATAATCACAGGATGTGCGCGGCTCGGGCTTACGGTCGTGACCCATGCGGGAGTTGACCCTGCCTTTGACGTTATCCACTGCCCTCCTGAAAAGGGGCGGGCTGTGCTCGACGCGGTAATGAAGGAAACCGGAGTAAAGGAGCCGTTTATGGTTTTTGCACATCTGGGCGGTATCTTCATGCATGAAGAGGTAAAGAAGCATCTTCTCGGCAGTTGCTGCTATCTTGATATAAGCTGTTCATTCGCTGCTCTCGGGAGCTTCTGCGATACAACTGACGAGCAGGTCGTCGGGGTAATAAAAAAACACGGCGCCGATAAAATACTCTTTGCCACGGACAGCCCCTGGAACTACCAGAAGGAATATGTCGATCATTTCAAAGCACTTGAAGGACTGACAGACAAGGAAAAGAATATGATCCTTTTCTCGAACGCCGAAAAGCTGCTTTCATGAGATCATTTTTTCAGGGTAATACAGCATTATCTGCGTGCAGTGATGCCTTGACATGAACCGCTTGTTCAAATCAGTATTGCCTTAAGGCAACACCGCACAAAGACCGCCTTGCGGCTTAGCACCACATCTGCTTGCTCTTTTTCCGTCATTCTGCACAAAACTCGCTTGATAACCGTCAGGCTATCTTTGTGCGGTATTGCCTTAAATATAAACCGCAGACCAGCTGCGGTATAAAGCACTTGTACATTATAACACTTTAAATGGTTAAAGTCAATGAATTTTTAGTGTTCTTGCCATGTATTGACACTACATACAAAAACATCATTGTCGATTTATGCAAAAGCTTTAATCAAAAAAATCATATACCTCATAATGCATAATTATATGCTGCAATTTTTGACAGATTTCACGATGTTTTTTCGATCCTCATAACACAGCACTCTTTAAGGCAATACTGTATTATTCCCAGCAATAGTCTAAAAAAACACCGACTGCCGGCGTTATGTTCCCCGCGGCTTTTATTCAGAGCGCGGCTTATGAAGCTTTCTTACGAGTGCAGAGTGAGCGGAGCGAACGATTACGTGAATTGACAGCGCAGGCACTGCGCCGGCGGAAGAAAAAAATGTTGAAATAACTGGAGAAATGTGGTAGAATATATACAGACAGATTGTTCTGTAATATTTTAAAGAAAGAGTGATGAAAATGCTATGTCCCAAATGCGGAACGCAGAATCCACCCGACACAAAGTTTTGTCCGAGCTGCGGCTTAAATTTAACTAATCAGCTTCAGCAAAACAATATCCCGGGTCAGCCGAATGTACCTGCTCAACAGAATTTCCAGCAAAATCCTCAGCAATTCTCCCCGCAGCAGAATAACTTCCAGAATCCACAGCAGAATAACTTCCAGAATCCGCAGCAGAATAACTTCCAGTATCCGCAGCAGATGCAAAATATGCAGCCCGGAAACAATTTCGGCGGATACAACAATATGAATATGCAGGGCGCCCCTGCAAAGAAAAATAATGGTCTGGTAATTGGTATTGTTGTCGGTGCAGTCGTTTTAGTCGCGATAATCTGCGCGATCGTTATCCCGATAATAATCGGTATCTCAAGCAGCCCGAAGCAGCAGATCCTCGGAGATTGGACTCCAAGCTCAGGCTCAACCGGAATGATCACCTTTAAAAACGATGGAAAAGGATCGCTCTCAGCTTATGGCGCTTCGGTAGAGTTTGAATATAGTATAAGCGGAAATAATGAACTTGTTATGACTTTATACGGCTCAACCACTACATTCAAGTATGATTCTGCCGCAATGTCATCGTCCAGAAGCTCCTCTTCATCTGATAAATATTGGTATATCAACGGAAATACGCTGTATATCGACAATGAAAAATTTTACAGAAAAGGTACATCCGGCAATGCTGATTCAGGAGTAAACGATGCTCAGATGCAAAGTTACGCATCAACTCTCAATAACGCCTGCAAAACCGCTTATGCAGGTGTTGTTTCAGGTACTATAACAGACTCCAGTAAAAATGCTGACGGATCATCATGCTACTGGGCAGCATCCAAAAGTTCTTCAGTATCTACAAGAAAAAGTGCAGCACAGAATATGACTGTCTCAAATGCAATGTCATACTCCGGAGTAAACGATATTGATCCTTCTGAATTTGTTTATGTTTCAACCGGCACTTCTGATTATAGTCAAGGAACGATCCTTTATAAGAACGATCCTGTAATATCAAGCAATAATCTCAAAGTTTCTTCCTTATCATCAAGTACAAGACTCGGCAGATTATACTCTTGATCATAATACCGTAAAATTTTTTTATAACAGCAATAAACTGTCAGTTCCTTTTTTCAGGACTGACAGTTTTTGCTTTGTTTTTTCATTAACACGCATTAACACGCATGATTTTTTTGTTCGTTATTATTGTATTAATAAATTATATATGATACAATTATAATATATAATTAATGTGAGGAGAAATAATTATGAAACAAATATCTTGTGAGACTTGCGGATCCTCAAACCTGATAAAAAATGACAATGTGTTTATCTGTCAGCAATGCGGCGCCAGATATTCCCTGGACGCAATAAAAAAGATGGCTTCAAATGATAAAACAGCGTCTGATCTTTCCGGTAACGGCGATTCAACATCCGGGAATGTGACAAAAAAAAGTATCACATATAAGCAAATATCCTATCCGACAGATATTCCCCAACAAAATAATGTACAGCCGAATCCGCAGCAGAGCTATAATCAGCCGGCTTATCCACAGAATAACATTCAGAACTATAATAATAACGGCGCTTATAATAATATGCAGGCAGTTCCTGCAAAGAAAAAACCCGGAGCCGGTGCAGTGGTCGGTATTGTAATTGGTTCGGTAGTTTTTCTCTCGATACTCGCTGCAATTATTATTCCGATAATCATAGGAATAACATCAAGTTCTCCCAAACAACAAATAGTCGGGAGCTGGAGTTGTTACGATATCTCAGTCTCAGGCGGAGAGATCATATATACATTCAACAAAGATGGCTCCGGCACGGTCAGCGCAAGCGGTAATACAGGCTCCTTTACTTATTCTGTCAACAGCAATGACAATCTCATATTTACTTATGATTCAAACACTTTCACATATACATACGGCAAAGAAGCCAAAAGCACCACTACTAACACAAATTCCGGTTATTGGTATATAGAGGATAATAAGTTTTATGTAGATAATATGATATTATACAAAAAAACGTAAGATGATCCTTTCCTTAGTCTGGATAGAAAATAATTTGTCAGCCGGTGCGCCGGCTGACATTTTTTCAGGCAATACCGCACAAAGATAGTGCCGCAGATGTGGTGCTGAGCCGTAAGGCGTTCTTTGTGCGGTGTTGCCTTTATTCATAAAAAAAGAGGGCTGCCGGTGCAGTCCCCTTTTATCAATTCAGACTTTCTTGTTTTCTCTTAGCAAATAATCCTTATCCTCTGAGATTATTTCAAGCATAACCTCGGCAAAGCGCGGATCAAACTGAGTGCCCTTGCCCTTCTCTATTTCTTCTCTTACACGGCTCTGAGCCATCGGGTCACGATAGCTTCTGTAGCTTGTCATGGCATCATAGGCATCTGCAACAGCTATTATCCTCGCCTGCTCCGGTATATCTATTCCCTTGATACCGTCCAGATATCCCCCGCCGCCGAACTTTTCATGGTGCCACCTTGCACCGACAGCAAGCTCCGGCTTTTCCATAATATTTTCGAGGATCTTTGCGCCTATTACAGGGTGCTTTTTGATTATCTCATACTCCTCATTGGTAAGCTTTCCGGGCTTATTTATCACAGCGTCGGGAACACCTATCTTACCTATATCATGGAGCAGACCCATCATATAGATATCATTGAGCTGGTTGTCCTTATAGCCGCATCGTTTTGCAATCTCCCTTGAATAATCGGCTACACGTCCGGAATGTCCCTTTGTGTATGTATCCTTTGCATCTATCGTACCGGCAAGTGTCTGCACGATATGGATAAGCATCTGCTCGTTTTCCTGTTTTTTATTATCGACCTCGATTTCGAGGTCTTTTTTAAGGCAATACCGCACAAAGAACGCCTTACGGCTTAGCACCGCATATGCTTGCTCTTTTTCCGTCATTCTGCATAAAACTCGCTTGATAACCGTCAGGTTATTGGCTCGTTTTGCACATTCTGACGAAAAAATTGGCGGCGCATCTGCGGCACTATCTTTGTGCGGTATTGCC
>CADCGS010000159.1 GCA_902801055.1 uncultured Ruminococcus sp.
TTAACCTGACGGTTATCAAGCGAGTTTTGTGCAGAATGACGGAAAAAGAGCAAGCATATGCGGTGCTAAGCCGTAAGGCGTTCTTTGTGCGGTGTTGCCCTAATATCAGCACTGCATAACCGAAAAAGCTATGCAGTGCTGATTTTCATTATATAACGGACAAGGATAGTGCCGCCTGTCATTTTGTCAGAATGTAAATAGCGGGACAATAGCCTGAGGTTTATTATAACAGAAAAGGAAAAAGCATATGTGATGCTGAACCGTAAGGCAGTCCATCAGCGGCAGTGCCTTTACTTTTCGGTTCTTTTTGACATACCCGAATCAAAAAACAATATAATGAAAACAAGCAAAAGACCGCCGGCGCAGAAAAGCGATGATTTTTCCATAAACAGCCTTGTGAGGAATGTACTGATCACAGCACCGATAATAAAGAATAATACTATGCCGAAAAATTTTCCGGCATCATGGAGGAATTTTGATTCACGGGTAGTTTTATATTTATCGAGAGCCTCCAGAGCGCTGCGCAGATTGCCGGTACACATTGTTGTTGCGCAGGTTATGTTCCTTATCCGGCGGAAGCTCTGAACCTGCAGTGAGCAGACAAACGATACCATGATATTTGAGATCGTATCGAAATTAACATTATTATACATTCCGCGCGGGAACAGGCTTACGATCGTTATTACTGCAAGCTCAAGAAGGATAATATACTGCTGCCAGTGCAGCTTACCCTTATCGAAATGTCTGCGAACGCTTTCGGAGAGAAATATACCGAGTGCAAAAGCGATTATCGGCATAAGATACATCAAAGCCCTCGCCCATTCACCGTCAGCGGCACGCAGTCCGAGCAGAACGACATTACCTGTCTGGGCATTTGCAAAAACCTGACCCCTGGCGATATATGTATAGGCATCAAGATAGCCGCCGATAACGGCAAGTATTGCGCCGACGAAAAAAGATTCATACATTTTCAGTCTTTGTTTTTCCATGTCATCCCCCTCCGATTATAATATAGCATTTTTGTCGGAACAATTCAAGGCAATACCGCACAAAGATAGTGGTCTTTCAGAACCCGACAAGAGCTAGCCGCCTTCGGCGGTGGCTATCTTTGCCTCCGGTTCGGAATCTAAAAACTGTTTTGCCAACTAAAAATATACACTTAGAAGATAGTGCCGCAGATGCGCCGGCGCAGAGCCTGCGCTCCCGTGTTAGTTTTGGTAACAATTATCATTCCGAAAGATAATATCTTTTTAAAACCACATTGGCACCGGCAGCTTGCCGGTCGTCAGAATGTGCAAAACGAGCGTCGTTAACCTGTCGGTTATCAAGCGAGTTTTGGGCGGAATAACGGAAAAAATAGCAAGCAGATGTGGTACTAAGCCGTAAGGCGGTCTTTGTGCGGTGTTGCCTAAATATTTCAGAAACAGAAAAAAGGACTGTGTTCAGAAACAGAAAAAAGGACTGCCGCACATTATCAGTGTAACAGTCCTCTGTTTTTCTTGTCAGTCCTCATTTCTTCGCCCGAGAAAATCGGCGGCAGTCTGGAGAACCTTTGTGTCGGAAATATCCGGGAGCTTTCCGGTATCGGGTATCATCATAATAATACAGCCTGTAATGTCACCGGAGGATATTACAGGGATGGTTATAGCGGCAGCCCTGTCCGAACCTTCTATCGGCTTGAGGAAGCGTGTATTCCGGTCGGCAATATAGCTTTTGCGGCGCTCCATCAGATCCTCAAGCTCCGGAGTGATGCGGCGGTCAATGAATTCCCTCTTTCCGCTGCCCGAAACCGATACAACATGATCCCTGTCGGTTATCAGTATCGTGCTTTTCGTGACACGGCTGAGAACCTCCGCGTATTGCTCCGCAAAGCTCGCCATCTCTCCCATCGGGGAATATTTCTTGAATACGACTTCTCCCCCGGAATCAGTGAATATCTCCAGCGGGTCGCCCTCACTGATAATATTGACACTAAGAATTTCGCCCTTGCTTGTCGTGATTTTGGCGAATGGTGTGAGGTTTTCGGTTTTCTTAGTGCCTTCATTAAAATTTACGGCAGCTTCCTCCTGCTGTACCATCAATTCTTCGGGTACACCTGTTTTCAGCAGTGCGTCAATATCGGATTTCAGCCTGATGTCTATATGGTCGGTATATACATCTATCCGGTCAATGATGAAATCAACATCCACCTTTGTAAGTGTTTTCTTGCTGAGTATCGCATCAAATATCTCCATCACCGTTTTAGCTGTGCGGTTGACATTGACGATAGCATTATGTTTATCAAGAGCCAATCTGATCTGGTTTTTATAGCCCTCGATCTGATACATCAGCTCATTGATCTGATCCTCATACAGCTCGTCTATCATATCAGCCTTTTCGGGACGCTTTTTCTTGTCAGCTATACGCTGGTGGTTCAGCATCTTGATCTCGGTTTTAGCGTCCTCCATTCGCTCTGTGAGCGTTTCGACCAGTGTCTTGCTCGATGATGTCTGCTTCTGTTCCTTGTCGATAGAAGCCTGTAGCTGTTCAAGCATCATTTCGGAATTATCCTTGACCTTCTGAATAAACTCCCTCAGAAGCCCATCAAGCATATCTACTCTTGTGTGATGAGAGGTACAGCCCTTGATACCTCGTCTGTGATAGGTCCCGCAGCGATAAGCCGGCTGCAGGTCTGAACGGCTCATGCTGAACATAGGGCTGCCGCAGTCGCCGCAGAATATCCGTCCTGTGTATATATTGTCGTACTTCTTGACACCGCGATAATTGGAATTTGACCGTTGCTTCATCTGCTCCTGTACAGCAGAAAACAGTTTGAAGTCAACAATAGGCTCGTGATTGTTGGCAATAACAATATGATCTGTTTCCTGCAGCTTCATATCTCCGCCGTTGATTTTCTTGCGGCGGTATTTTCTTTGCCTGAGCGTACCGATATAGAAGTCATTTGACAGAATACCGCTTATCGTAATGATACTCCAATCCTGTCTTGACCTGACAACAAATTCATCACCTTCGGCTTCTTTTCGCATTTCCTCTGTTTTTCTCGGTGTAGGGATATGATTATCAGTAAGGTAGTTAGCTATCTTTTTATATCCCCAGCCGTCAGCATAAAGCTGAAATATTTTCCTTACGATCTCGGCAGCAGGCTCATCGACAACAAACTTCATTGTCTTTGTGTTGGTCATCATGTAGCCGTAGGGTACGGCACAGATCCATTTTCCTTCTTCCTGACGGTGTTTAATGACTGCCTTGACCTTCTTTGATGTGTCTGTGACAGGCATTTCGTTTATCAGAAAGCGGAATTGTATCGCTGTCCAATCGTCAGAAGTGGGATAGTCGATACCGTCACCGATGGAAATAATACGCATTCCTACATCACGTAAGTCCTCTAATTCCACAAGCCCCCGACTTGTACGACGGGAAAAACGGGAAAAGTCCTTGACGATCATAATATCATATTCCCTGCGGAACATCTTTTTGCGTAGTATCTGATAATTTTCTCGCTGTTCAAATGTATACCCCGATCGGTCACGGTCTTCGTAAAAATCAAGCTGTGCTTCGGGGAACATTCTGGTCACATAGTCAGCTATGATTGCCTTTTGGTTTTCGATAGATGTATTGTCCTTGTCGAGTTCTTCATCTACGGAAATACGGCAATA
>CADCGS010000160.1 GCA_902801055.1 uncultured Ruminococcus sp.
TTTTCCGCTGCCTTCCATTACAGCGACTTCTATTGGCAGAGTATCTCCCCCGACAGAAGTCCATGCAAGACCGGTAGCAATACCTATCTCATTTTTCTTGTTCATGGTATCATTCTTGAACTTTCTTGAACCGAGGAAGCTTTCGAGATTATCCATCGTGACCTTAACGGATTTTGTCTCACCTGAAACGATACTTACGGCAGCTTTATTCATAAGCGATGAAACAGAACGCTCAAGATTTCTGACTCCCGATTCGCGGGTATAGCTGTCTATAATATCATAGAGCACTTCATCGCTTACCTTGAAATTACGTGCATTCAGGCCGTGTCTTTTCAATTGCTTTGATACAAGGTGTTTCTTAGCAATGCAGAATTTTTCTTCTCTTGTATAACTGTCGATATGAATGATATCCATTCTGTCGAGAAGAGGAGCAGGGATCGCAGTATAATCATTTGCTGTGGTAATAAACATTACTTTGCTCAGATCAAACGGCATATCTATGTAATGATCGAAAAAGGTGGAATTCTGTTCACCGTCCAGAACCTCAAGAAGAGCTGAAGTCGGGTCACCGCGGAAATCATTTCCGAGCTTATCGACCTCATCAAGCAATATAAGCGGATTTGATGAGCCAGCCTGATTGATCGCATACATGATCCGTCCCATCATTGCGCCGATGTAAGTCCTTCTGTGGCCGCGTATTTCGGCTTCATCGTGAATACCGCCGAGGGCAACACGCTGATATTCTTTTCCGATAGCTTCGGCTATGGATTTAGCAATAGATGTTTTACCTACTCCGGGAGGGCCGGCAAGACAGATTATCTGTCCGTTTACATCGGGATTAAGCTTTCTTACGGCAAGAGCCTCTATAATGCTTTCCTTTACCTTTTTAAGACCGTAATGGTTTTTATCAAGGCTTGCGCGTATTTTGGTGATATTCAGTTTATCTTTGGTATATTTGCCCCATGGAAGATCCAGACAGGTATCAAGGTAATTCCTGACAACATTTGCCTCAGCAGAACCGGACATCATTTTTTCAAGCTTTTTGAGTTCCTTGACAAGCTTTTCCTTGTTTTCTTCTGTTGTATTCAGGGCGGCAATTTTGTCGAGATAATCATTGATCTCCTCATAATTGCTTTCACCCTCACCCAATTCATCCTGAATAGCCTTCATGCGTTCACGGAGGTAATATTCCTTCTGATTTGTGTCGATATTTTCTTTGGTTTTTTCGTTCAGTTCGCTTTCGATCTCCATTATGGAAACCTCATGGACAAGCATATCAACAAGCTCGGAAAGTCTTTCCTCTTCGTTTACAGCTTCAAGAATCTTTTGCTTGGACAGATGATCCCTGATAATATTATCTGCAATATAATCTGCCAGCTTACCCGGTTCACTGATATCGAGGGCATTTATTATTATATCATTAGGGAGCCTGGGATTAAGCAGTGCATAATCATGCAATGAACCGCGGACTATATTCATCAATGCTTCAAGCTTTAGCGGATCGGAACCCGGTTCGTTTTCTATCATACGGATATCAGCAAGATAATAGCTTTTCGTTCCTGAAATACTGATAAATTCCGCTCTCGCCTCTCCCTTGATCACTACACGAAGAAAATTATCTGACATACGTGCGATCTGCATTATTTTGGCATACACACCGATCCTGAAAAGATCATTCGGTTTGGGATCAGCGTCTGTAATAGATTTCTGTGTAGTGATAAAGACATATTTTCCGTTATCCATCGCTTCTGTCAATGCATTTACGGACTTATCCCTTGCTACATCAAAATGAAGTATTGATCCGGGGAAAATAACAAGTCCTCTGAGCGGCAGAACCGGAACATCATATTCAATTTTTTCACTTAACTCTGTTTCCATTTTCATCCTCCTTCTTCGGGGGCAGGGTATCAGAACAATGTAAGCTGACTGCTTTCCGGAAGATTTGCAAAAGCACCGATCTCGCGAAGCATATCTATTATAGCCTTGGAAACCTTTGCTCTGATCTGAAAATCTTCTATAGAAATAAATTCTCCCTCTTCCCTTGCCTGTGCCAAAGATTCTGCAGCTGCTTCGCCGACACCTGACAGTGCAACAAACGGAAGTCTTATTTTATCTCCTTCGATAAGGAAACGCTTTGCATCGGATTTATATATATCAACAGGGAGTACTCCTATATTTCGTGCAAGCATTTCATTAACGATCTGAAGTGTAGCATACATAGATTCATCTTTGGCTGTAGTTTTGATTTCTCTGTCCTGGATCCTGGTATAAAGCTCTGTCATTTTGTTTCTGACAGCTTCTCTGCCCTTGCATACAAGTGCAGCATCAAAATCCTCATTTTTTACAGTAAAATAAGATGCATAATGAGCTAATGGTTTATGTACCTTGTACCATCCCAGACGAAGTGCGGCGATCATATATGCAGCAGCATGAGCCTTCGGGAACATATATTTTATTTTCATACAGGAATCTATATACCATTGGGGTACATTATGATCTTTCATAGCTTTTATATGCTCTTCCGTAAGCAGCTTGGTCGCATTGCCCTTACGTACAATTTCCATGATCTTGAACGCCATATCAGGTTCAAGACCCCTGTGCATGAGATATACCATGATATTATCACGGGTACCGATAACCTCTGAAATTGTACATATTTTTTTCGCAATAAGCTCCGATGCGTTTCCGATCCATACGTCAGTTCCGTGTGACAGACCTGAGATCTGCAAAAGATCGGAAAAAGTTTTAGGCTGTGTTTCAAGCAGCATATTGCGGACAAATTTTGTGCCAAGCTCCGGGAGAGCAAAGGTTCCGGTTTCAGAGTCAATATCCTCCGGCGAAACTCCCAGAGCCTTTGTTGAAGTAAACAGAGACATTACATCAGGATCGTTCATAACGACATCCATAACGCTTATTCCTGTGAATTCCTCAAGATAATGATACCTTGTAGGAACATCGTGTCCAAGCTCGTCAAGCTTGCAGACAGTATCATGAATAGAATGGAAATCGAAATGGGTTGTAATGATATCGGTTTTCTGATCGTTTGCCGGACGCTGTATGGGACAGAATTCATAGATATCATTCATTCTTGGTACAACGACCATTCCGGCAGGGTGCTGACCGGTAGTACGGCGCACACCGGTACATCCGGCTGCAAGACGTAATTCTTCTGCTTTATTAAGGGTAATACCCGTTACTTCTTCATATTTTTTTACATAGCCTATAGCAGTCTTTTCTGCGACTGTCGCAATAGTGCCGGCTTTGAATACGTTTTCCTTGCCGAAAAGCTCTTCTGTATAGCGGTGGGAGCGGGTCTGGTATTCTCCGGCAAAATTAAGGTCAATATCAGGAGTTTTATCTCCCTTGAATCCGAGGAAGGTCTCGAATGGGATATCATGACCATCGCATAAATAATCTGCCCCGCAGTTCGGACATTTCTTCGGAGGAAGGTCAAATCCGGAGCCTACGCTTCCGTCATCAAAGAATTCGCTGTTCTGACACTCCGGACAAACATAATGGGGACAAAGAGGATTAACCTCGGAAATACCTGACATAGTAGCAACAAAGGATGATCCTACAGAACCACGCGAGCCGACAAGATAGCCGTTTTCATTGGAGAAACCATTCTTAATGATCGAATTCAGTTCCTTATCTATTCTTGCCTTTACAATTTCAGGCAGAGGATCGCCGTACATTTTTTTTGCACGTTCCCATGTAATGCTTGTAAGCTGTTCCTCAGCACCGGGAATGAACGGCGGGAAATTTCCCTTTGGTACAGCGCGCAGAGTCTCGACCATATCGGCGATACGGTTAGTATTTTCTACGACGACCTCATATGCCTTTTCCTTGCCGAGATATTCAAATTCCCTGAGCATCTCGGCAGTATTCCTGAAATAGAGCGGTGCCTGTTCAAGTGCATCTGTGAATCCGAGAGATGTCATAAGTACCTTACGGTAATCGCTCTGATGCGGATCCATAAAATGTACATCACACGTTGCAACAACGGGCAGATTAAGCTCTTCGCCGAGCTTTACAACGGTTCTGTTGAAATCCTGCAATTCCTCTACGGAATTGACAGTACCGTTTCTCAGCATATACATATTGTTTCCGATAGGCTGTATTTCAAGATAATCATAGAAGGATGCGATCTGTTTAAGCTCCTCCCAGTTCTTACCGTCAACGATTGCCCGGAAAAGCTCTCCGGCTTCACAGGCGCTGCCGATTATAAGACCGCTGCGGTGTTTTATAAGCTCCGATTTGGGTATCAGCGGTTTTTTATAGAAGTAATTAATATGAGCCTTTGATATTAGCTTATAAAGATTTTTGAGGCCAAGCTGATTTTTTGCAAGAATTATCTGGTGGAAGGATTTATATGATTTAAAATCAGGCTTTGGTATTGCAGTATTGATTTTGGAAATATTATTTATATCATATTCCTCAGATAATCTCTGGAGCATTACCTGGAATATCTTTGCGAGCATAAATGCGTCATCGTATGCACGATGATGATTAAAGTCA
>CADCGS010000161.1 GCA_902801055.1 uncultured Ruminococcus sp.
GAATTGACACCGTCGGCACGCCGGCGCACCTGTCAATAAAGTATAGACCGCGAGTTACGAATGTTCGGTCTGAGTGCAGAGCGGAGCGAAGCGCAGCGACCCCCGCGAATTGCCCAGTGTAGGCACGCACCGCGAATTGACACCGGCGGCACGCCGGCGCACCTGTCAATAAAGTATAGACCGCGAGTTACGAATGTTCGGTCTGAGTGCAGAGCGGAGCGAAGCGCAGCAACCCCGCGAATTGCCCAGTGCGGGCGCCCGTAGGAAGTACCCTTGGGGTGCACGCACCGGCAGCTCAACAGGAGGCGGCAGGCAGGTTTTTTAATGCGGTGTGAAAAACCACTTTTATCTTGCATAAAACTATGGTATACTAATAGTGTATATCAATTCATTATGGATAATGAAATGTGCGATCTACAATATTACAATGGAGATGAAAAAATGTCTGAATTTGTAAGAAAAAATATTTGCGAGGGGGTAGCGTTCAGCAGCGTTACCGATGACCGGTTCAAGATCGGCAGACAGAGCGCTACGCTTATCGTGCCGCTGAGCAGCGAGACTGCTGCGGCAAATGCGCTGCTTTCATGTGTGCTGAGCAGATCATGCAGGGAATATCCTGATTTTACAGCACTGAGCAAAAAGCTTGACAGTCTTTACGGCGCTGCACTGTATCCTTCGGTCAGGAAGGCCGGGGAAAACCAGATGATAACAATTGCTGTGTCCGGTATTGAGGACAGATATGCATTCGGCGGAGAATCAGTCTCCCACCAGCTCGCAAGGCTGCTTTGCTCTATAATATTCGACCCGGATATGATAGACGGCTGTTTCAGAGAGGAAAATGTCGAGCAGGAACGCCGCCAGCTTATCGAAACTATAGACTCTGAGCTGGGCGATAAACGACAGTACGCTATGAAACGATGCATTGAGATAATGTGCCGCGATGAGCTTTATTCCGTTTCGAGATACGGCAGCCGCCAGCAGGTGGAGGCTCTTACCGATGAGGATCTTTACCGCGCATGGGAGAATCTGAAAAATAATGCAAGGACAGAGCTTTTTATGCTCGGCAGCACCTCGCCCGAAATGGCATATGAGGGCTTCCGCGCTCAGTTTGAGGATAAGCCGAGAAAGCCTGTTACGGTCGGGATAAATCAGATGGCTGCCCGGAATGTGGAGCATTATACCGAAACAGAGGATCTCGCTCAGTCAAAGCTTGTGATGGGACTGAGGTGTCTTGCTTCAAATGACAGCCGCACAGGTCTTGAAAATGCACTGATGTCTGCTGTGCTTGGCGGTACGCCGACGTCAAAGCTTTTCCTTAACGTCCGTGAAAAACAAAGCCTCTGCTATTACTGCATGAGCAGTGTACAGAGCTCAAAGGGTATAATGCTGATCGACAGCGGCGTTGAAACTGAAAACATTGAAAAAACTGAAAAGGCTGTGCTTGAGCAGCTTTCACTGCTGCAAAACGGCGATATTACCGCGGAGGAGCTTGAAAATGCAAAGCTTGCAGTCAGAAATTCACTGCTTTCCTCACTCGACAGCCTTGCTGCATTGCAGGCATATTATACGGGCGGCATCCTCACCGAGAATTTTATGTCTCCTGCTGAGGCTGCGGAGTATGTCGGGAGCATTACCGCCGAAAGGATCATAGAGCTTGCTCAGAAGGTTCAGCTTGATACGGTCTTTTCACTGGTCGGAAATTAAGGAGGCAGCAGAATGGCTTTTACTAAAATAGAAAATGAAAGAATGAATGAGCATTACTACCGTATGGAGCACAGCTCGGGACTTACCGTCCTGATATATCCGAAAAAGGGCTTCCGTTCGATATATGCCTGCATAGGTACGAAATTCGGTTCGATCTATTCTCAGTTTGATTTCAACGGAAAAAGGGTCACCGTTCCGGACGGTACGGCGCATTATCTGGAGCATAAGCTTTTCGAGAGCGAGGACGGGGATGCATTCTCAAAATACGCAAGGACCGGCGCCTCTGCTAATGCATATACCTCCTTTGATATGACCTGCTATCTTTTCTCATGCACTGACAGATTCGATGAATCACTGAAAATACTCATCGACCTTGTACAATCTCCGTATTTTACGAATGAGACTGTGGCGAAGGAGCAGGGGATAATCTCTCAGGAAATAAAAATGTATGACGACAGCCCCGACTGGAGGGTGATGATGAACCTTCTTCAGGGAATGTATCATAATCATCCTATCAATAAGGATATCGCCGGCAGCGTGGAAACCATCGCAGAGATAACGCCGGAGGTGCTGTATGAATGTTATAACAGCTACTACAATCTCCACAATATGGTGCTGACAGTCGTGGGCGGGGTCGATCCGCAGGAGGTCATAGATATCGTTGACCGCAATATCAAGCCGAGTGTTCCGGTAAATACCTCCATCATACTTCCGGATGAACCATACAGCGTTGTGAAACACTATACCGAACAGGAGCTTCCGGTTGCCGTTGCTCAGTTTGAGCTTGGCTTCAAGGAGGACAGCGCCGGACGCTATGCGGCAAGCCGTGAGCTTATCGCGACAAGCATCCTCATGAATGCCTTCGCCGGGGAATCGTCACCGCTTTACAGAAAGCTTCAGGACGAAAAGCTTATCAATTCCGGCTTCGGATATGAATATCTTGACGGTCTCGGCTACCGCGCGGTTATCCTTTCCGGAGAATCAAGGGATCCGAAGGCTGCGGCAGAGATAATTGATGATGCTGTGCGCAGTCTGCATAAGAACGGACTTGACCGCGAGGCATTTGAAAATGCCCGCAGGGTCGTCTACGGCAAGCAGACAGCAGGCTTTGACCATAAGCAGTCAATAGCCTCTGAACTGATAAACTGTGAATAACTCTTGAAGAAATAAACGAGCGTCTTTCACATCAGCTTGACGCCGACAACAGCTGTCTTTCAGTTGTAAAGGGAATCGGATAAGAGGAAAAACGGAGGAAGGAAAAATGTATCATGTCAGCTTCCCGGGTCTGGGACTGAATTTTACGGTAAACAGGGTGGCATTTACAGTAGGTGATTTCAGCGTTTACTGGTACGGTATTATAATCGGTTTTGGTTTTATTCTGGCATTGCTTTTTGCTGTCAGGAGCCTTAAACGGTACGGGATAAAGCCCGATGATTTCTTTGATTGTGTGCTGGCGGGGCTTATCTGCGGGATAATCGGCGCAAGGCTTTATTTTGTTGTATTCAGATGGGACGATTACAAGAATAATCTCCTGGATATCCTTGCCATACACAATGGCGGACTTGCCATTTACGGCGGTATTATCGGCGGTCTGGGAGCCGCCTGTATTGTCGCGAAACTAAAGAAGGTCAATATCCCCGCTATGCTCGATATCGGCGGGATGGGCTTCCTTATCGGTCAGGGTATAGGCCGATGGGGAAATTTTGTAAATCAGGAGGCATTCGGAACGGAGACCGGACTGCCGTGGCGCATGGTCAGCGAAAATACGGATTACGTTCCCGTTCATCCGTGTTTCCTTTATGAATCGCTCTGGTGTCTGACAGGCTTTGTCATACTGTATCTTATCAGCCGCAAATGGAGAAAATTTGACGGACAGATGTTCCTTTTATATATGATATGGTACGGTCTTGAAAGAATGATAGTTGAGGGGCTGAGAACGGACAGCCTTTACACTCCGCTGTTCGGGCTGAGGGTATCGCAGGTGCTTTCAGGCATCATAGTTATAATCGGTGTTTCACTGCTCATCATAAATCTTCGCAGGGCTGCAAAAAAGCCGGCGGCTGAAACGGATAAGGATGCTGACGAGGAAAAGGACGCAGAGACAGAGCCGGATGATAAAGAAGAAAAAGAAGATATTGATAATAAAACGGAGGAGAATTAATATGGCACAAATAATCAGCGGAAAGGAAGTATCCGCAAAGGTAAGGGCAGAGGTAAAGGAGGAATGTGATGCACTAAAGGCAAAGGGAATATGTCCCGGACTTGCGGTCATCATTGTGGGAGATGATCCTGCATCGAGAGTATATGTGAACAACAAGAAAAAGGCCTGTGCAGATGTCGGCTTTATTTCCGAGGAATATGCACTTCCGGCTGAAACGACACAGGAGGAGCTTCTTGCTCTTGTTGAGGAGCTTAATAATAAGCCGGAAATAAACGGCATACTCTGTCAGCTCCCGCTGCCGAAGCATCTTGATGAAACAGCGGTTATAAATGCGATCTCGCCGATGAAGGATGTTGACGCTTTCCATCCGTCAAATGTCGGCAAGATAATGATAGGCGATTATCATTTCCTTCCCTGCACACCGGCAGGCGTAATGGAAATGATACATACCGCTGGGATAGAGGTCAGCGGAAAGAACTGCGTTGTTATCGGCAGGAGCAATATTGTCGGCAAGCCCATGGCGATGCTCCTTCTTCACGAAAACGGAACGGTCACTATCTGTCACAGCAAAACAAGAGATCTCAAGGAGATATGTGCTGCTGCGGATATACTTGTAGCTGCTGTCGGCAGACCGAAATTCGTTACTGCTGATATGGTCAAGGAGGGTGCTGTAGTGCTTGATGTCGGCATAAACCGCCTTGATAACGGCAAGCTTTGCGGAGATGTGGATTTTGAGTCTGTTGAGCCGAAGGCGTCATATATAACTCCCGTTCCCGGAGGAGTAGGCCCCATGACCATCGCAATGCTTATGAAAAACACCCTTAAAGCGGCAAAGCTGCAAAATAATATAATATAAGTATAAGGCAGCACTGCCATAAATGACTGAAGCTCAGCGGAAAAGAGAAATTCGGTCTTGAAAGGGCATTGCAACAGAACAGAAGCATCGTCCGAAATGTCCGGCACAAGCAAAGCGGAAGCGGAGCGTCTGTCTGCTCTTAGCTGACGAGACTGCCGGGTGCCGCAAAAAGGAGGAACATTCATATTATGAAAATACCGTTTTCACCGCCCGATGTAGGCGAGGAGGAAATAGCCGAGGTCACGGCTGCGCTGAAAAGCGGCTGGATAACCACCGGCCCGAGAACAAAGAAATTTGAGAATATGATCACGGAATTCTGCATGAGCAAAAAAAGCGCCTGCTTTGATTCATGCACCTCCGCGCTGGAAATGACCCTAAGAGTACTCGGGGTCGGAGAAGGAGACGAGGTCATTGTACCGGCGTACACCTATACTGCTTCGGCAAGCGTGATATGTCATGTAGGCGCAAAGCCCGTCATGATCGACTGTGCAAAGAATTCCGTACAGCTTGATTACGACCGTCTGCCGGAGCTTATCACAGAGCGCACGAAGGTCATTATCCCCGTGGATGTAGGCGGTGTGCCCTGTGATTACGACAGGATATACGATGCTGTCATAGCGAAAAGAAAGCTTTTCGAGCCGGCGAATGAGATGCAGGAGCGTTTCGGCAGAGTTATCGTTATGGCGGACGGCGCCCATTCCCTCGGAGCGAGGAGGAACCAGATGATGACCGGTTCTCTTGCAGATTTCACTGCCTTTTCTTTTCATGCGGTAAAGAATCTAACCACTGCCGAGGGCGGAGCGATAACATGGCGGCGCGATCTTCCTGTAGACAGTGATGAGCTGTACAGGCAGTATATGCTGCTGTCGCTTCACGGACAGTCAAAGGATGCACTTGCAAAGACTAAGCTTGGCGCATGGGAATATGATATTGCCGGGCCGTATTACAAATGCAACATGACTGATATAGCGGCGGCGATAGGTATTGCCCAGATGAAGCGTTTTCCGGCTATGCTGAAAAGAAGGAAGCGCATTATAGAATTTTTTGACAGGGAGCTTTCCGACTGCGGTGTATCTATGTTAAAGCATTACGGGGATAAATTTTCTTCAAGCGGGCATCTTTATCTTGTCAAGCTTATCGGAAAGGACGAGGAGTACCGTAATGCGGTAATAGAACGCATGGCAAATCTTGGTGTTGCGACGAATGTACATTACAAGCCGCTCCCGATGCACACAGCATACAAGAAGCTCGGCTTTGACATTGCGGATTTTCCGAATTCCTTTGAAATGTACCGCAACGAGATCACTTTGCCGCTATATTCATGCATGACTGATGAGCAGGCCATATATATAGTCGATTGTTTCCGCAAGTCGATAAGCCGCGATCGGAATTAAAGTCACGGGAAACATAACGGAAAGCTTAGGTCAAGCCTTTTTAAAGGGCGCAGTGCCTGCGCTGTCAATTCGCGTAATCGTTCGCTCCGCTCACTCTGCACTCGCAAGGCAGCTTCATAAGCCGCGATCGGAATTAAAGTCACGGGAAACAAAACGGAAAGTTTAGGTCAAGCCTTTTTAAAGGCTTGCAGAGTCCAGAGACAGAGTCTCTGGTCGCCGTCCGCAGACGGCGAAATACTCCGGACGAAATCCCTCCGCAAGGGGTGAATTCAAAAAAGCCCCGGTGGGGCTTTTTTGAAGAGGGGACGCCC
>CADCGS010000162.1 GCA_902801055.1 uncultured Ruminococcus sp.
GTCCCCCTTGCCGTGTTCCTCCACGAATCAAACTTACAATACATTACTGTCGAAGCCGCACCTACCAATAAAGTTAAGACCGCGAGTTCGAATGTTCGGTATGAGCGCCCCCCGCGAATTGCCCAGTGCGGGCACGCACCGCGAATTGCCCAGTGCGGGCACGCACCGCGAATTGACAGCGGCGGCACGCCGCTGCACCTGTCGATAAAGTAAAGACCGCGAGTTACGAATGTTCGGTGTGAGTGCAGAGCGGAACGGAGTGGAGCGACCCCCGCGAATTGACAGCGGAGGCACTCCGCCCGCTTCTGCCAAAAAGTAACGACCGCGAGTTACGAATGTTCGGTATGAGCGCAGAGCGGAACGAAGTGGAGCGACCGGCGCGAATTGCCCAGTGCGGGCACGCACCGCGAATTGACAGCGGCGGCACGCCGCTGCGCCTGTCAATTAAGTATAGACTGCGAGTCAGGAATGTTCGGTCTGAGAAGCCCCCGGGTCATATTTATGCCGCACGGATGGATGTTTTTTCCTGTCAGAGCATAAATATCATCGGCACGACATTCCGTTTCATATTCCTCGCGTATCATCCGGCTGTGTTTTTTTATATCGGAATATTTCATGATTATCGGCAGACGGTTGTTTTTTCCAGCAAGCCGGAGTATCTCCCGTCCTCTTTCGTTAAAGCCCAGCACCCTGATATATCCCGGCTTTTCGGGCAGGCTTTCCTTCCGGAATCCGAGCAGGGCATACATCAGTATCCGCTCTATCCTTGCGCGAGTGTACCGCTTGCTTTTGATTAGTCCCACAAGCTCCTCATATCCGACCGCCTTGCGTACAGCACTGTATATGCGGTTTTCAAGTCCTTCGCTTATCTCAGGCAGTCCGGCTGTTTCCTCTGCGCTCATCATCCTGAGCCTGTACAGGAGCATAGGTATGAGTTTTTCCTTTCTGCCGCCGGGAGGGGGTGGATCGTCCGTCCCTGAAAAAATATCATATGCCTTTTCCGTTACGAATTTACTTATATCCTGATCCTTCCCGATCATTCCGCGGATATATGATGCACTGGCGAAATTGCCGGAAACGTCCCCGCTGTCGTGGGATACACCCATGCGTAAGACGGATACAGGCTTTATTGAAGAGCCGAGCCGGTTCAGTGCGCGGATATATTCGACGCCAAGAATATTATTCGGCTGCGAAAGCACCGCCGACAATCCTTCTCCGCAAAGCTCCGCAACTGCCGCCTGTCTTGCCGCGGCAAAGGTCATTCCGCCCGAAAGATTTTTTACGATAAGCTCTGACAGTCCCGGAGCGTCCGCTGCGGCTGCCGCACGGGAAAGGAGAGCCGTGTCGCCCGATTCGCTGCCGAAAAACAATTCATCAATACACCCCAGAGAATCAAGCAGAGACACTCCGCCCCACGCAAAGCGCTCCGCTCCGGACAAAGCAAAGGTCACGGGCAGTTCAATGACAAGATCCGCACCGCATTGAAGAGCAGCCCGGCAGCGGTCATATTTATTATAGACTGCCGGTTCTCCGCGCTGAGTAAAATTTCCGCTCATACAGACTGCAATATGGGATGCGCCGTCCTCTTTGATTTTTTTCAGAAGATATTCATGCCCGTTATGGAAAGGGTTGAATTCACATATCACTCCCGTGATCTTCATTGATAATACTCCTTTTCGGCAATACCACACATAGATAGTGCCGCAGATGTGCCGCCTGTTTTTTCGTCAGAATGTGCAAAACGAGCCAATAGCCTGACGGTTATCAAGCGGGTTTTGCGAGGAATGATACTTCCTTCGGCCGCAGCAGATGTGGTGCTGAGCCGCAAGGCAGTATTTGTGCGGTGTTGTCTTTATTTATTGAGGAAGGGGAAAACACTGCGATCAATGTATAATGTTGAAAGTGGAATCAGCGCAGGCACGCCGTCAATTATACATTCAATAAAAAAGTGGCAGCCGGGAAATTGACCGGCTGCCGATGAAAGTGATCGAATCAGGCCTTGGCATTAACGAGTGCCATTGTATCGCGTGCGATAACGATCTCTTCGTTTGTCGGGATGACAAATACATCTACCTTACTGTTTTCGGTGGAGATCCTGCCCTCTGCGCCGCGGATCATCTTTGCATTGACCTCATCGTCGATCTCAACGCCGAGAAGAGCATTGAGCTTATGGCATACTGTCTCACGGTGGGTAGACTGATTCTCGCCGATGCCTGCGGTGAATACGATAGCGTCAACTCTGCCGAGAACTGCGGAATAGGAGCCTATGTATTTGAGGATATGGTATTCAAGCATATCAATAGCGAGCTTAGCTCTTTCGTTGCCAGCCTCAGCAGCAGCACAAACGTCTCTGTCGTCGCTGGAGATACCGGAAATTCCGAGGAAGCCCGATTTCTTATTAAGGAGTGTATCCATTTCAGACGGAGTAAAGCCTTCTTTTTCTGCGATGAAGGTTACGACAGACGGATCGAGGCAGCCCGTACGTGTACCCATCATGATACCATCGAGGGGAGTAAGACCCATGCTTGTGTCTATTACCTTACCGCCGTCAATAGCTGTGATAGATGAGCCGTTGCCGAGATGACAGGTGATCATTTTGAGATCCTTTATATCCTTGCCCATAAGCTCAGCGCAGCGAGCGGAGACATATCTGTGAGATGTGCCGTGGAAGCCATAGCGGCGGACGGCATATTTTTCATAATATTCATAGGGGACAGCATACATATAAGCTGTCTGGGGCATTGTGCTGTGGAAAGCTGTATCGAACACAACGACCTCGGGGACGTCCTTGCCGAAAACATCTATGCAGGCTCTGATACCCTGAACATGAGCGGCATTGTGGAGCGGAGCGAGGGGGATAAGGCTTTCGATATCCTCAATGACCTTTTCGTTCACAAGCACAGATTCCTTGAAGATAGAGCCGCCCTGGACTATTCTGTGACCTACTGCTGAGACCTCGCTGAGATCCTTGATAACGCCGACCTTTTCGTCGATAAGAGCGTTTTTGATCTGAACGAATGCTTCGGTGTGATTGTTCATGGTAACATCATATTCGCAGCTTCTGCCGTCGCCGGTAGTATGCTTGAAATGACCGTCGATACCGATACGCTCACAGTTGCCCTTGGCAAGAAGGCTTTCATCTGTCATATCTATAAGCTGATATTTCATTGAAGAGCTTCCTGCATTGATTACAAGAATTTTCATTGGATTTTCCTCCCGTTAATTAAATACATATATATAATACCTTATTTTCGGGATAAATTCAATATGATTTTTACAAAAATACTCGAAAAACAATTCCCCCCCTCTCTTTTCCGCTTTTTTCTTTCCCGGTGCGTACCCTCTCCAAAAACAGTTCACTGGACTGTTTTTGAATTCAACCCAGGCACGAGGGATCTTGTCCGGAGTATTTCGCCGTCTGCGGACGGCGACCGGGGCGCTGAGTCTCGCCTGCCGGCTCGGTCGGCGCTTCTCAGCCTGCGGCTGAGAGGTGTCCACCGGACACCCGCGCCCTTTGGAAACCGCAAGCCTTTAAAA
>CADCGS010000163.1 GCA_902801055.1 uncultured Ruminococcus sp.
TCTTTTCCTCCTCCTCCTGAGCGAAATCGAATACAGGGGATTCCGGCTTCTTTTCCTCCTCCTCCTGAGCGAAATCGAATACAGGGGATTCCGGCTTCTTTTCCTCCTCCTCCTGAGCGAAATCGAATACAGGGGATTCCGGTTTTCTTTCCTCCTGATGAGCCGGCTGCTCCGGCACATCTGCTGATTTCTGGGACGGCAATACGAAATTGTCCTTTCCCTGCTCAGCAGGCTTGTTCCAGATATCCTCGTCGCCGCTTGTCTGATCTTCCCAGACCTGACCGACGCCTCCTCCGGACTGCAGGAGCGGTATGCCTCTGCCGTTTTCTCCCGATTCGTTGATATTCTCGGGAATCTGGTACATATGGATATTCGGCGTTATTCCGAACATCGGTACGTTCCAGTTTAATGCATATACGTAAGTTTCGACTACATAGCATGCCCATTTTTCTGCCATGCATGCTTCCTGTGTCAGTACCTTGATGGACTGGAGGATCGCAATACATTTATCGATCTCAGGCTGATCGTGCGCCAGATACAGCGCATTGCACACGCCCGCTTCATAAGCGTCCATAAAAACCTTGCGTTCCTGCTTCAGATCCGGGATCAATTCACTGAGTATAGTCTTGAGCTGCAGACCGTCGATGATAACATCAACGCCGTAGGTCTTGATTATGTACCTCAACGCTTCCTTGGCATTCTGGAACAGAAGCTTGTCCTCTTTTTCCTGTTCAAGCTCCGCGCCGCAGAACGGGCAGCATATCATGATACCGGCACGAGTGTTCGTTTTCCACTCACTGCCGCAGCTTTTACATTGCATTTATTCTCACCGCCTTTTCGAACCTGACCGTAATACTTGTTACCGGTCCGACCCTTCCTAATAATTATCAGTATTACACCTTTAACTATACTAAATTTTAAATGAATTTTCAAGTACTGTCGGGAAATTTTTATATAAATTTATAAAAATCCCTTGTTTAATACCGGCAAAGGTGCTTCATAACCGGAAAATTCAGTACAAAAGGTGAATAAAATAAGATGTTCCGGAACCGCACCCTGTAATAAGAAGGATTAATTAACCAAAACACCCTTTTATTTACTCTGTGTTCTTAATCAGAACCGAAGAGTTATATTAATATTATACTAAACTAAATAAAATAAATCAATATTTTTTTGCATTTTTTACTAATCATTTTAAACAAAAATTAAGTCAAAATTTTTATGCCGCCACATAGTAAGTGGCGGCCGACTGACATTTAAACAGCTGTAAACAAAATATTGATATCTCCCGTCTCGAGACAGCGTTTAGCGCGAGCTATCAAGGGATAGCCATACGGCAGCGATGCAGCCTGATAAAGGCTCGCCCGGGAATTTTCCACATCGCCCAGAACAGCAAGGGCAAGACCGCGCCCGACAAGATAATCGGTCACCAGCGCGCCCGGGAAGACCTTATTATCCCGGTTGAGCAGATTATACTGTTCCAGGTCAGCGAGAAAGCGCTGAGCGATATTTCTGTCCTGAGCAGCAAGGGTCTCAGGTGTACGGCTGAAAAATTCAGCGGAGGAGAGATTCATTTCTATAAGGAAACGACAGCGGCGCTTCAATTTTTCCGTTCCGCCGTTAAACGCGCTGAAGCGTGACAGGCACATATTCATATCATTCACATAGAAATCTATACCCTGAAAATTACGGCATTTCATATCGAGGGTCATAAGTATGGATGAATACTGAAATCTGCCGGTAAAATCGTTAGGCGGGATCATCTGTGACAGTAAATTCAGGCGGTTTCTGACATCATCTAACCGTTCATATTCCAGAAGAGCGACGATAGTATTTGCTGTAACTATCTGTCTGAGCTTACCCTTCTGACGAGCAGCGAGGGCGTCCTGTTCCATAACAAAGCCGTCTATATCGGTATCGGCGCGGCAAAGCATTTTCTGATACTGTCTTGTAGCCAGGGCATTGATACCCAACTCTGCCGCGATCGAAGCGACAACTGATATCCACCAGATATAGTCAGGTATTATATTTATTATCCAGAGCGCTATCAGCCCGCCCCAAAGAACCATGAGTATAATATACGCAGCCTTGCTCCATGTAAAAAGCCTGAACAATCAAACCATTCCTTTCTGATAATAAGGGACGTTCCTGACTGTCCCAAATAATTTTCAATCACAATCATGCACCTGTCCCCCGTTCATTATATCATATCATAAAATCTTATGATATTCAACTCCCCCGGCGGCGCAGTGCCTGCGCTCTCAATTCACGTAATCGTTCGCTCCGCTCACTCTGCACCCGTGAGGAAGCTTGTAACCCGCGATCGGTGTGCCTGAAATGATAGTTACGCATGGGATATATTTACAGTACATCACAGTCAAAGCCGCACCTGTCAATAAAGTAAAGACCGCGAGTAGTGAATGTTCGGTATGAGTGCAGAGCGGAACGAAGTGGAGCGACCGGCGCGAATTGACAGCGGAGGCACTCCGCCGGAGCGAAGCGGAGTGTGACAACAACTCCTAACTCCTCACTCCTAACTCCACACTCATAAGAGTTGTCAGTATTCTTCATCAACGATACTGGTGCTTTCGTATTCGTTAATGTCAAAGGTCGCCGGAAAACCCGACAGTTCTTCATTCTTTCGGTGTTTTCCTCGTTCCTCGTCTCCCGATAGCCACCAGTCTATCTGCTCCCTGATATTGCTTGTGTATTTTTGCTTTTCAGGATTCGTGCAAAGATAGTTTCGCAGCTGTTTCAAGGATAATTCAATTATCATATTGGGATAGGTGTGTGTGTAAGTGTCAAAAAGCTCCTTGTCAACAACGAAGCTCCCGTCTCTGCATGGAAGCTCCAGGATACACACTTTACTTTCATTTACTTTACTTTTCTTTACTTTACTTTGTTGCATAGATGCTGCATTTACCGGTATTTCTGCTGCATTTACCGCTTTTTCTGCAACAGAAATATTCTCAGAGGGTACACTTTCACAAGCCGCCCGGGTTTCGTCTTTTTCAAGCAGCCAGTATTTGTCCTTATTCACCTTGTTCCTCACAGTCACTTCGGAGTAGCGTCGCTGGATTCCCGCAGAGGTGATAACAGACTGTGACAAGAGGGCTTTATCGAATAACCCTATATCCGCGCAGTACTGGATCACTTGCTGCACAAGGCTTTTTTCTTTTACCCAACTGTTCCCGATCAGCCGGATGATCTGAGTCGCCAGCTTTTCTAAAGGAACTTCCAGATAATAGCCGTTTTTGTACACCTTCGAGATAACGATATCATAGATCACAGCTCCGAGCGGACCGTATTCATTCATGAGATCCATGATCTTGAAATCGTCCCAGAAATCAACATCCTTCGGAAAGTAATAAAGTCCTGTTTTGGGATGCCGCCCCATTCAGACCACTCCTTTCGGTGATGTATGATTATTCCGGGGAATACCCCTTTCATAAGACCCTACCATTTCAGGTTTTGTTTACCTCAAAAGGTCA
>CADCGS010000164.1 GCA_902801055.1 uncultured Ruminococcus sp.
TTTACCACAGGTTTCAATATGGGTCTATTCTTTTTGCCATTTTATTTTACAACTTAGCCTCCTAATCTTGGCCTTCTAAATCTTGGCCGGCGTGCCGCCGGTGTCAGCTCGCGGTGCGTGCCCGCACTGCGAATTGCCCAGTGCGGGCACGCACCGGCGGCACTGCACTGTTTACAAGTTTATTTAAGGGTATAATTATTCTTGTAAAACGGCTGTAAATAGTATATAATAGTAAACGGCGGCTGCTGCTGTCGTATTAAATCCGAAAAGGTAAATGAATAATGCAGATAAATGAATTCATCGGAAATGATATCGTGACCGGACAGATAGAGGCTGCTATGGCTGACGGTACGGTGCCTCATGCCGTTATCATCGACGGAGCAAAAGGAACCGGAAAGGCTGCACTTGCAAAAATACTGGCATCCTACTGCATCTGCACCGGAGATAAGCGTCCGTGCGGCTGCTGCCCCGGATGCATCAAGGCTTCACATAATTCCCATCCGGATATCTTTACCACGGACGGAAACGATCCGGGTGGTCTGAGCATCGAGGTCATCAGAAATATTCGCAGAGATGCATTTATCATGCCGAATGAGGCTCCCTCTAAATGCTTCCTTCTTCTGAACTGTGACAAAATGCTCGCCCCGGCTCAGAATGCCTTTCTGAAAATACTTGAAGAACCCCCCGCCGGCGTGATGTTCGTCATGACGGTAAGCTCCGCTAATATGCTTTTGCAGACTGTGCGGTCAAGGTCAAGGATCTATTCCCTGCTTCCTCCTGAGCCGGAACAGACTGCCGGGTTTTTATCTCAGAAAATGCCGGAGCTTTCTTATGAGGATATTCTCCATACCGCCACTATCTGCTCGGGAAATATCGGCAAAACCATCGAAATGCTCCGCTCCGGCGGAGAAGAAGCCGCCAGGCTTGCAGATGATATTTTCGCCGCAATTGCCTCGGGTAAAGAATATGATCTGCTTGTGCAGACACAGAGGGTTTCTTCCGGCAGACCATTTGCCGCCGCTGTTCTTGACATTATGACGGAAAATGCGGCTCAGTGTCTCAGGGCTTCTGCCGGTCTTCCGACTGATTCGGAAAATGCAGAGCTTATCGCTTCAAAGGTATCAAGGGGACGTGTGCTCATGCTTGCGGAGAATATAAGCCGGGCAAGAGAAATACTGCAGACAAATGTCAATCTTAATTTTTTCAGCACATGGCTTTCTTCGGTGCTGAAGCTATGATAAATAACAATATTGTTTATAACGGAGGATAATAATGATTACTGTGATCGGTGTTAGATTCAAGGATGTCGGAAAGGTATATTATTTTGACCCGTCTGGTCTGGAGCTTGCTATCGGCGACGAGGTCATTGTGGAAACAGTACGCGGTATGGAATGCGGCGTAGTAGCCATGGAGAAAAAGGAAATAAATGATGAAAAAATGGAATCGACCCTCAAAAAGGTGATCCGCAAGGCAAACGACAATGACCGCAAAATATTGAAGCAGAACCGCGAAAAGGAAGCAAAGGCATTTACCATCTGTGAGCAGAAAATTCGTCAGCATAAATTACAGATGAAGCTTGTGAATGTTGAATATACATTTGATAATAACAAGATCCTTTTCTATTTCACAGCCGACGGAAGAGTCGATTTCAGGGAGCTTGTAAAGGATCTTGCCTATGTTTTCCGCACAAGGATAGAGCTAAGACAGATCGGTGTACGTGATGAAGCTAAAATGCTCGGCGGTCTCGGCATCTGCGGCAGACCCTTCTGCTGCAATACCTTCCTCGGAGAATTCCAGCCTGTTTCCATCAAAATGGCTAAGGAACAGGGTATGTCGCTTAATCCTGTCAAAATATCGGGTACCTGCGGCAGGCTTATGTGCTGTCTGAAATATGAGCAGGACGTTTATACCTCCCTGCTAAAGACTACTCCCAAAATAGACGCTATCGTTGATACTCCCGACGGAAAGGGACGGGTCGTGGATGTGAACCTCATCACGGGTATACTTACCGTCAGCCTTAACAAGGCTCCCGACGCCGCTCCTCACACATATAAGGTATCCGAGGTATCTGTAATAAAGGATGGTCAGATACGGCTGGATCGCTCCGAAATTGAAAAGCTGAAAAAGTTAGAGAAAAACTAAGGCAACACCGCCGGGAGACCGCCTGACGGCTTAGCACCACATATGCTTGCTCTTTTTCCGTCATTCTGCACAAAACTCGCTTGATAACCGTCAGGTTATTGGCTCGTTTTGCACATTCTGACGAAAAAATTGGCTGCGCATCTGCGGCACTATCTTCTGCGGCACTATCTCCCGGCGGTATTGCCCTAAATTTCCCCGTAGAATAAAAAAAGCCCCGCAGTATCTCCGCTGCGGGGTCATCTTTATGTAAAATATTAAGGCGGTCTCCCGGCGTTGTTGCCATAAAACTGATCCCATTCATTGAAAATGATATTTCCTGCCGACGGCGGAAACCAATATCTGATCTGTTTCAGGGCAATACCGCACAAATATAATGCCGCAGATGTGGTGCTAAGCCGTAAGGATTTCTCCCGGCGGTGTTGCCTGTACACTCAGCTCCGCATTATCAAAAAACGTCTTGTTATTCATTTCAATACCGTGTGAAAAAGCTATGACGGGATAGTATTAGTTGAGCAGATATAAATATCGTTCCCGCCGAAAACGAGCCTTGCATAATAATAGCTTGCATTATCGGGAGCTCAAAATGCGTCAGGCTCTGCGCCCTGCATACATATAGAATAGCATATTCTTCTGAAATTTTTAAGATCGGTCTTTTCCGAAGCATTATCCGCGGGAAAATTATCAAAAAATCCTGCGATACCTCTTTTGAGCAGTATAGAAGATTTCTCACTCCAAATGACCGAGCTGACCGAGTATTTTCCATGCCGCGACCTCGAGCCTTTTTTTGGTGGAATCAGGCGCGCCGCGCTCTATGGCATTACCGTTTATATCGGTTTTTATGGAGCTGTTCAGGCTCAGAAATGAAAGGTGCTGAGAATAAAGAAAAACCGTACCGCCGCACATTCCCCTGTCCGCAAGCTCTTTTGCCGCAAGAGAAGCACATCTGCCGAAGGTTATGACACAGCGATAGCCGCTGATATCCTCTGCAAGCCTCGCAAGATTTTCGTCCGTTGTTATCTCGGTAGTTTTAGGCTCGGTGCGGCCGTCATATGCCTTATAATGTACACGCTCCGATGAATTTGTTATACGGTAATCGTATCGGTCGGTATAAGGAAAAAGACCGGGCTTCTCTGCATTGAGAAAGCTCAGCATCATATCGAGGTTTTTTCCCGTCTGACCATTCACAAGACGTCCGCTTTTCAGCTCCTCCTGTCCCGGGCAGGAAAAAATAAAAGCCGTCGGTGCGTCAGCCCTCCCCTCGTTTCTTGTTACCTTCAATATTTCATTTTCCATATTGATACTCCTTTAAATAATTCCTGAATCCGTGAGACCCGATTGTTTCAACTGTTTGAACTTTGCATGAAATCAAGTGCTTATGGCATATTATCATATATGTTTTTCTGCACCCATATGGTGCATATTCAAGCGCTTGAATTATTGCTTAAAAAGCGGTGCTTATCAGCCTTTCAGCCATATCGTATGATTTGAATATCACTGATTCAGGTAATAGTTATTTCCGCCTGAGCAGCAGAAAGCCTTTTATCACGAGCACAGCAAAGCAGATCATTCCCGCATAAGGCTGTCTTGTCAGCAGAAATACCGTACAGCCGGCAATAGAAATAATGGCTCCTGAAATAATGATACGTCTGCTGAGGAGCGGCTTATCGGAATTGCTCACGATAACGCCGAATATGCCGTTGACCGCAGCCACAGCAACGACTACGGCAAAAACTGCCTTTATCCATACATTTATACCCGTAAGGGAATAAAGCGGTACCGATTCAAAAGAACCGGCTCCGTTGCCGAACACCGGCATAAGCAGTAATACAGCCATAAAAACATCGAGCAGTCCGAATACAAGAGAAGTATTTCTGCTGATAAATTCCTTTTTTTCATTTTCAGCCGCAGAGATGATCTCATCGGGACATATCAGCTCATCTATAGTTACAGAGAAAAAGCGGGATATTTCCCTGAGAGAATCAATACTCGGATAACCCCTGCCGGATTCCCATTTAGAAACTGCCGTTCTGGAAACAAAAAGAGCATTTGCAAGTTCTTCCTGAGTAAGACCCTTATTTTTTCTCAATTCCTGGAGCTTTTCATTGAATTCCAAGCTTATCACTCCCCGTACTGATATTTTTATCCGTAAGAAAAACAAAGAAACGATAGATAAAGAAAATACCGAAGCTTATCAGAACCGAACCGAAGATATCCGTAAACCAATGTACACCGGAAATAAGTCTGCCTATTACCATGAATAAGGAGAACGATATCACGAATATATTTGTAACAGTCCTGAGCACTTTATTATCAGCCCTGCGGGCTGTCTGAAACTGAAAAGCAGGCATAACGCTGAGAACGAGAAGTGTAGTCGATGAGGGATATGATGCTTCAAGGACGCCCTCTATCAGAACCGGTCTGTAGTTAATGGGGATCATCTCGAAGATCAGGTATTCAGCTATGACGAGAACAAAATAAACACCCAGGAGAATGATATCCGGATCGACCCTGAACGGGTTTTTGCGTTGAATCCACTGACAGACGCCAAACGCCCCATAGCAAAGACAAATGAATACAGGGACAAGCCCGAGCCAGTCTGTTACAGTATAGAGCAGCATATTGACGCCGGTCAGTTCATGGAACCAGACATTAAATCCAGCCATACCTATATTTGTACCGTTTTGTCCGGCGGGCTGAACATCGACAAAAATAACCATAGCCGTCCACAAGGCAAAAGCCAGCATAAGGCAGATACCCCAGACCAGAGATCTTATTATTTTATTATTTTTCATATTGACCGCGTCCTTTCAAATTATTGTTTTCTATAATCTGAAAATATCATAGAACGCGAAAAATATAAAGAATCGCCCCGTATCATTGATGATACGATTCGTGTCATACCCCAAAAACGCTGTTTTTCTGCTTACTCACCTTAGGCAACACCGCACAAAGAACGCCTTACGGCTTAGCGGCGTATCTGCGGTACTATCTTTGTGCGGTATTACACTAATAATACCACATTTTCAGCCCCAAAAGCAACCATATCTGCGTGCTTCGCTTAATGTTGTGCGGGCACGTACCGCGAATTGACACCTGTGACACGCCGGTCGTGGCTTTTATTCAGAACGCGGGTTACAAAGCCTCCTTACGAGTGCAGAGTGAGCGCAGCGGCGGAGTGCCTCCGCTGTCAATTCGCGCCGGTCGCTCCACTTCGTTCCGCTCTGCACTCGAACCGAACATTTATTACTCGCGGTCGTTACTTATTGACAGGCACGCCGGCGCGCTCCGTTTCTGCCTTGCGGCAGAAAGAATAATTCGTGGAGGAACACGGCACTGCGCCGCCCTCTTTCCCAGGGCGTCCCCTCTTCAAAAACAGTCCACTGGACTGTTTTTGAATTCACCCCCGGCACGAGGGATTGCGTCCGGAGTATTTCGCCGTCTGCGGACGGAGACGAGGACTCTTCTCGCCTGCCGGCTCGGTCGGCGCTTCTCAGCCTGCGGCTGAGAGGTGTCCACCGGACACCCGCGCCCTCGACTGCAAGCCTTTAA
>CADCGS010000165.1 GCA_902801055.1 uncultured Ruminococcus sp.
CTTGCGGGTGCAGAGTGAGCGGAGCGAACGATTACGTGAATTGACACCGGCGGCACGCCGGCGTGAATTGACACCGGCGGCACGCCGGAGGTGTTGCCTGAAATAACAGTACTCAAAATAAAAAAAGAAAGGGTTTTTAAAATGAAGGATTCCGATAAACAGCTTTCAGGGACGGATCTGCAAATGATATATTCGCTGCTCCCTCAGACACCGTCCCTTAATACGGAAAATGTAAAACTGAACTATGACGAAAAACCGCGCGAGGTCAGTTTTCTTTCCCTTGATGAGGAACAGCAAAAAGTTATGGATTCATTCATGACGGTCAGACCCGTTAAAATTGACCGCTTTTCCCGTATGCAGTGATCTGCCGACAGTTCGTTTGTGCCATCCTGTCGTAAAACAAAACCAGGACAAACTATAAATATAAATGCTGAATATATGCCGGGGCTTTGTGCATTTATTCAACGGTCATTTTATAGTGCGTCTGTATCGGCAGGCGCATTTATTTTTTTGGAGTGATAAGGATTGTATTATATTAAAACAAGAGCCGCTTTCGACAGCGCCCATTTTCTCAAAGACTATAACGGCAAATGTGCAAATATCCACGGACACAGATGGGTCATTGAGCTTACCGCCGCAGGCAGCAAACTGACTGAACATGGCGAAAAAAAAGGTATGCTGATGGATTTCGGAGATATCAAACGGGAGCTTAAAGCCCTTGCCGACAGCTTTGACCATGCCCTTATTTATGAAAAGGGTACGCTGATGAAAAAAACTCTCGATGCACTTGCTGATGAGGGCTTCAGACTTATCGAAATACCTATGCGCCCGACTGCTGAGAATTTCGCCGGATACTTTTTTTCAATACTTAAAGAAAAGGGTCTGCCGGTAAAAAAAGTAACTGTCTTTGAAACACCCGATAACTGCGCTGCCTATGAGGAGGATGAACCATGCTCCCTGTGACTGAGCATTTTGTAAGCATAAACGGCGAGGGGCCTCATGCCGGTGAAGCCGCTCTGTTTATTCGTTTCCGGGGCTGTGATCTCTGCTGCTCATACTGCGATACGCGCTGGTCATGCACAAACGATGCACCGGCGGAAATGATGTCGGTAAATGATCTTTCCGCCCTTGCGCACAATACCGGAATAACAAACATTACCCTGACCGGCGGCGAACCGCTGCTGCAAAGGGAACTGCCGGAGCTTTGCGCCGCTCTGATGCGCGGCGGACACAGGGTCGAGATCGAAACAAACGGAAGTATGCCGATAAAGGAGCTTGCCGGTGCAAAGCTTCGCCCTGTATTCACAATGGACTATAAGCTTCCGTCAAGCGGATGCGAGGACAGTATGCTGACGGAAAATTTTGATCATCTCGGGATACACGATACAGTGAAGTTTGTGGCAGGAGACCGGGAGGATCTCAGCCGCTCGCTGGAGATCATCAATAAATTCAGCCTTTGCGGAAAATGCCACATATATATCAGCCCGGTTTTCGGCAGGATCGATCCCCGGGAAATAGTAGAATTCCTGATCGAAAACAAGCTTAACGGCGTTCGTTTGCAGCTGCAGCTGCATAAATTCATCTGGCCGCCGGAAACGAGAGGAGTATAAATAATATTATGAATAACGAAGCGATAGAATATCATATCCGCGGTCTGCTCGAGGCTATCGGCGAGGATCCCGACCGCGAAGGTCTGAGGGAAACTCCGCGCCGCGTAGCGCGTATGCTCAACGAGGTGCTCGAAGGTACGGCATATACGAATACGGAGATCGCGCAGATGTTCGGGAAAACCTTTGAAGCTCCTGCCGGCAGCGAGGGCGATGCCGTAGTTATGAAGGATATAACCGTTTTCAGCTATTGTGAGCACCATTTTGCCCTGATGTATGATATGAAGGTCAATGTTGCATACATACCGGACGGAAGAGTTCTCGGGCTGAGCAAAATAGCGCGTATCTGCGATATGGCGGCAAAGCGCCTCCAGCTGCAGGAGCGTCTGGCGAGCGATATTGCCGAGATAATCTCTCTTGCGGCGGGAACTCAGGATGTTGCCGTATGCATCAGGGGCTTCCACAGCTGTATGACGGCAAGAGGAATAAAAAACACCTCTGCCGGAACGGTCACGGAAACCTTCCGCGGTCGTTTCCGGAACGATCCGGAGCTTAAAGCAATGGTCAGATTTGATAATAATTAAGGCAACCCCACCCGGCGTGCCGCCGGTGTCAGTTCACGTAATCGTTCGCTCCGCTCACTCTGCACTCGTAAGAAAACTTTATTACCCGCGATCGTTATTTATTGTATACGATCTTTCCGTCTGCCCACTCCGCCCGCACCTGTCAACAAAGTAACGACCGCGAGTAGTGAATGTTCGGTATGAGTGCAGAGCGCAGCGAACCCCGCGAATTGCCCAGTGCGGGCACGCACTGTCTTTTTGCGGTATTGCCATAATTTCAGCCTATTCCGGCAGAATGGAGATAATTATGAAAGCACTTATTCTTTTCAGCGGCGGCGTTGACAGCACGACCTGTCTTGCAATAGCTGCAGACAAATACGGCATTGAAAACATAATAGCACTGTCCGTCAATTACGGTCAGAAGCATATCCGCGAAACTCAGGCGGCAAAGCTGATAGCGGAAAAATACGGAGTAAAACATCGTATCCTCGATCTGAAGCCTATATTTGACGGCTCGGACTGCTCGCTCCTGTCAGGCTCCGGCAGGGAAATACCAAAGGAAACCTATGCACAGCAGCTGGAAAAGACCGGCGGAAAGCCTGTATCCACATATGTTCCCTTCCGAAACGGACTGTTCCTTTCCTGTGCGGCAAGTATTGCCCTATCGGAGGGCTGCGGTGAAATATGGTACGGCGCTCACAGCGACGATGCTGCCGGTAATGCTTATCCGGACTGCAGCAGCGATTTCAACGATGCGATAAACAGAGCCATACATCTCGGCAGCGGCGGTCAGCTGAATGTCGTCGCTCCCTTTATCGGACTGACGAAGGCACAGGTGGTTTCAAAGGGACTTGCACTTAACGCACCCTATGAGCTGACATGGAGCTGCTATGAGGGCAGTGATAAGCCATGCGGAAAATGCGGCACCTGCCGCGACAGAGAGGCAGCCTTTGCCGCAAACGGTGTAAAAGATCCTGCCCGGGCTTAATTGATCTAAGGCAACACCGCCGGGAGACCGCCTGACGGCTTAGCACCACATCTGTTTTCAATTTTTCCGTATGCTTTGTTGTCAAGCCTTGCCTGCGAAAAAACTGACGGACGCAAACTGATTCGTGTCCCGGTTTTCAGAGAACCACATAACAAAAAGCTTCCCATTTTTCCGGGAAGCTTTTTTTGCAGTTAAGGCAACACCGCCGGGAGAACGCCTTACGGCTTAGCACCACATCTGCTTGCTCTTTTTCCGTCATTCTGCACAAAACTCGCTTGATAACCGTCAGGTTATTGGCTCGTTTTGCACATTGGCTCGTTTTGCACATTCTGACGACCGGCAAGCTGCCGGTGCCAATGTAGTTTTAAAAAGATATTATCTTTCGGAATGATAATTGTTACCAAAACTAACACGGGAGCGCAGGCTCTGCGCCGGCGCATCTGCGGCACTATCTTTGTGCGGTATTGCCTTAATTTTTTCTCAGGGGATCATATATCCTCAGCGATAAGATCACGGATAACCTCTCCGGCAAGTATCAGCCCCGCCGCAGACGGCACAAAGGCAATGCTTGCGGGAGTGACCTTACCCGACAGCGGGTCGGTTTCCGTTATTTCAGGCTTTAGCGGTTCTTCTCTGGAATATACCACCTTTAGCCGGCGCACCCCGCGTTTTTTCAGCTCGCGCCGCATTACTCTCGCAAGCGGACATACCGAGGTCGAATATATATCGGCTATCTCAAACATTTCCGGGTGCAGCTTATTTCCGGCACCCATAGATGAAATTACCGGCACATTGTTTTTCTGAGCCTGCATAACTATCTCTATTTTTGCGCTGACCGTATCCACGGCATCTATCACATAATCATACTGTGTAAAATCAAAATCCGCAGCATTTTCCGGAGTAAAGAATACATTATGTGTATTGATTATTATTCCCGGATTGATAAGCCTTGCTCTTTCTGCGGCTGCATCTGCCTTATACCGTCCGACGGTATTGTCAAGGGCGATTATCTGGCGGTTGATATTGCTAAGCGCAACGGTATCCCGGTCTGTTATATCTATCTGACCTATCCCGCTGCGTGCAAGAGCCTCTATTACATATCCGCCGACTCCTCCGGCGCCGAATACAGCCACACGGCTCCTGCCGAGCTTTTCAAGCGCATCCTGCCCGATGAGCAAAGCGGTTCTTGAAAATCTTTCGTCCATATTATTTTCTCACCTTTCCAACGGCTGACCAAAAGCCATGCTCTTCGCGCATTATTTTCTCAGGCTCATAACTCAGCCGTATATGCGAAGGATCACTGAGGTTTGTTTACTTTCTCGTCATCACCGAAATAGATACTGTACCATACAAGAAATACATATATTGTCCAGACCTTGCGGCTGTTGTCATCCTTGCCGTTAAAGTGATCGTCAAGATATGATACGATAAGATCAGTATTGAAGAATTTCTTCGCTGTCTCTGAGGTGAAAGCTTCCTTTACTCTGTTGTAATACTGCTCATCCTTCAGCCATACTCTCGTCGGTACCGGGAAACCAAGCTTCGGCTTTTCTGCTGTCGCCTTCGGCAAATGTCTCAGCGCCGCCTGACGCATTGCATATTTTGTTGTGCCGTGAGCTATCCTCAGCTTTGTCGGGATAGTCCGGGCGACCTTGAACACCTCCTTGTCAAGGAACGGTACTCTCAGCTCCAGAGAATTAGCCATACTCATCCTGTCGGCTTTGAGGAGGATATCCCCCACCATCCACAGGTTTATGTCAAGATACTGCATCTTCGTTACTTCGTCATAGCTTTTTACCCTGTCGTAATATTTGCGGCAGAGATCCTGCGGTCTTGTGACAATTGAGCCGTCTTTGAGTATCTGTCTTTTTTCCTCATCGTCATACATGAATGCATTGCCGATGAATTTATCCTCAGTTTTTCTTGCTCCGCGCAGAACATAGCCTCTGCCCTTTATGTGCGGCCATTTTTTCGCCTTTCTCGCAAGTGCATATCTTACCTTTTCGGGCAGCACCTTCTGGTAGAATTTGAATACATGAGGCTCGTTATATATAGTATAGCCGCCGAAAAGCTCATCAGCGCCCTCGCCCGACAGTACGACCTTGACATATTCGCTTGCAAGCTTTGATACAAAATACAGGGCAATGCATGACGGGTCAGCAAGCGGCTGATCCATCTGGTACTGTACCTTTGGCACAGCGCTCCAGAATTCCTCCGACCCGATAAGGTGCGTATGGTGTTCAACGCCAATCTCCTTGGAAAGCCCCTCTGCCCAGCTTATCTCGTTATATCTTTCGCCGAAATCAAAGCCGACAGTAAAGGTTTTCTGATCGGCAAAATATGTTGATACATAGCTTGAATCAACTCCGCTGGAAAGGAAACAGCCGACCTCGACATCACTGATCTTATGCGTATTTACAGAATCCTCAAAAGCCTTTTCTATTTTATCGACAGCCTCTTTTTCCGTGAGGGAATCATCAGGCTCAAAGGTCGCCTCGAAATATCTTGTTATTTTTATCCCGCCGTTTCTGAACCACATATAGTGACCCGGGAGCAGGCAGTATATATCCTGGAAAAAGGTTTCCGGCGGAACAACATACTGGAAGGAAAGATAATTATCAAGAGCCTTATAATTGAATTTTTTAATATATTTCGGATGTTCAAGAATACTTTTTATTTCCGAGCCGTAGATAAGCTCGCCGTCGATAAGCGCATAATGCATAGGCTTTATACCGAAGAAATCCCTCGCGATAAAGACTGAGCCGTCCTTTGTATTATAGATAGCGAAGCCGAACATACCGCGCAGCTTGTTAAGGAGTTTTTCGCCCCACTGCTCAAAGCCGTGTACAAGCACCTCCGAATCGGTATTTGTATAGAATTTATGACCGTTGTGTTTAAGTTCCTCTCTGAGGGATGCATGGTTATAGATTTCCCCGTTAAACATAAGAACAAGCGTCTTATCCTCGTTATAGATAGGCTGATGACCGCCCTCGAGGTCGATAATGCTAAGGCGGCGGAAGCCCATAGAAATTCTGTTATCCTTAAAATAGCCTACACTGTCGGGACCCCTGTGGGTAATGACATCGGTCATTGCCTCCAGCACCTTGTCTCTGTTCTGCACATTTCCGGTAAAACCGCATAATCCGCACATACTTTTCTCCCCTTTTGAGAACACCCGATCCATATGGATACAGGGTATATTAATTTATTTTCTGACAATAAAATTTTAGCATAATGCAGTATGATTTGCAAGTTTTTCAATTAAAGAAATTCAAAAAATATAATATATTTTATATCTTCACGAATTATTTCAAAAAAAACGCAGGATATTATGTTGAAAATTTCATAGAATTGTCGATTTCTTTACTTAAGGCAATACCGCCGGGAGATAGTGCCGCAGATGCGCCGGCGCAGAGCCTGCGCTCCCGTGTTAGTTTTGGTAACAATTATCATTCCGACAGATAATA
>CADCGS010000166.1 GCA_902801055.1 uncultured Ruminococcus sp.
TCTTTATATTCCTCTTCACTTTCAAGACGAAAATCAGCGCCGAGGTCGATAAAGGCTTTTCCTGCTTTATCGCACTGAGCTGCAAGCTCCTGTGAAAGACCGTGAGGAAGTGCCGCAAAAACAACATCACTTTTGCTGACTACCTCATCCTGATTTTTACATTCCATATCGCAAAGACTCTTATATGACGGATAAACATCGCTGATCTTCTGCCCCTCAAAGCTGACAGAGCTTATAGCTGCTATCACAGCTTCGGGGTGAGTAAGAAGGATCCTTACAAGCTCGGCTCCGGCATAGCCTGTTGCACCAATAATACCAACTTTTATTTTCATTTTTCCTTTACCTTTCGTTATACATTAATTACTCCTGCTCCAGAAGCTTTTTTACGCGCTCAGCCTGCGCCCGGACATTTTCGCTTGCAGGGCCGCCGAGGGTCTTTCTGCCGTTTACACAGTTTTCAAGAGAAATAGCCTCATATACGCCCTCATCAAATATATCGCATACATTGCGGTATTCTTCGATAGGAAGCTCCTCGAGAGTTGTCTTTTTCTCTATACAGAGAGCTACAAGCGTTCCAGTTGCCTTATAAGCATCACGGAAAGGCAGACCCTTCTTAACAAGATAGTCGGCGCAGTCTGTTGCATTGATAAAACCGTTTGCTGCTGCCTTGCGCATATTTTCAGGGATAACCTTCATAGTATCTATCATGGGTGTAAAAGCGGTAAGACACATTTTTACGGTATCCACTGCATCAAATATTGCCTCTTTATCCTCCTGCATATCCTTGTTATATGCAAGGGCTATTCCCTTCATAACGGTGAGGAGAGTCATGAGATCACCGAATACTCTTCCCGATTTACCTCTTACGAGTTCAGCTATATCAGGATTCTTTTTCTGCGGCATAATGCTTGAACCTGTTGAGAAAGCATCATCAAGCTCAACATATTTGAATTCCCAGCTGCACCACATTATTATCTCCTCGGAAAATCTTGACAGATGAACCATAATGATAGAAAGCGCAGATGCAAGCTCCATGCAGAAATCTCTGTCAGAAACACCATCAAGGCTGTTCTGGCAGACATTTTCAAAGCCTAAAAGCCTTGTGGTAACAGTCCTGTCTATCGGATAGGTTGTCGTTGCAAGTGCGCCGCTTCCGAGAGGATTGCTGTCTGTATGGCGGTATGCGCAGTCAAGTCTGTCGATATCTCGCAGGAGCATTTCAGCATAAGCCATAAGATGATGCCCGAAGGTTATAGGCTGTGCTCTCTGCAAATGAGTATATCCGGGCATTACAGCATCGGAATACTGATATGCTTTTTCGCAGATGACCTTTATAAGCTCTGTTACCAATTTCCTTACATTCTTTATTTCCTTTTTCAGATAAAGACGTATATCAAGAGCGACCTGATCGTTTCTGCTTCGGGCTGTATGAAGTCTTTTACCCGTCTGTCCGAGTCTCTTTGTCAGTTCACCCTCAATAAAGGTATGTATATCCTCGGCATCCGGATCTATCGCAAGCTTACCGCTGTCGATATCGGAAAGGATATCCTTCAGACCTGCAATGATCGCATCGGATTCGCTTTTTTCAATAATACCACATTCACCTATCATTTCGGCATGAGCTATACTGCCCTCTATGTCCTCACGGTACATACGGCTGTCAAAAGATATAGATGAATTAAAATCGTTTGTTTTTTTGTCGATCTCCTTGGAAAATCTTCCTGCCCAAAGCTTCATATTATTTCACTCCATTGCTGATAAATATTCGGGAACCTCTAAAACAATAAGTCGGGCGGATAGTCTTTCACCATTCGCCCTGACATATTTTATATAGGATTTTGACAGCTTATTCCTTGATAAGGCCCTTCTTGGCCTGAACCTTTATCGGCAGACCGAAGAGGTTGATAAATCCTGCGCTGTCCTTCTGGTCATAAACCTCATCCTCGTCAAAGGTAGCAATATCCGGATCATACAGTGAATACGGAGAAGTAACCGCTGCATCAATGATGTTGCCCTTGTACAACTTGAGCTTTACGTCACCTGTTACAGTTTCCTGTGTGCTGTCAACAAAAGCAGAAAGAGCCTTTCTGAGAGGTGTATACCACTGACCGAAGTATACAAGCTCTGCAAAACGCAGACCGACCTGCTGCTTGAAATGATATGTATCTCTGTCGAGGGTGATCTCCTCGAGCTTGTTGTGTGCATGATAAAGAATAGTTCCGCCGGGAGTTTCATAAACGCCGATACCGATACCGTTTTCGCCGCCGAGCTTATTGAGCTTCTTTACTATAGCAACGGAATCCATCTTTTCACCGTCGATCGCTACCGGCATGCCCTTATCAAATGAGATAGTAACATAGGTGGGCTTGTCAGGAGCCTGCTCAGGGCTGACGCCAAGCTCGAGGAAGCCTTCCTTATTGTACATAGGCTCATTTGCCGGATCCTCAAGATCAAGTCCCTCATGGGAAATGTGCCAGATATTCTTATCCTTGGAATAATTGGTTTCTCTTGTTATTTTGAGAGGAATATTGTGTGCCTCTGCATAAGCGATCTCTTCGTCACGAGATTTGAGGTTCCACTCTCTCCAGGGAGCGATGATCTTCATATCAGGAGCAAACGCCTTTATAGCAAGCTCAAAACGAACCTGATCGTTGCCCTTGCCAGTGCAGCCGTGGCAGATAGCATCTGCGCCCTCTGCGAGTGCGATCTCAACTATACGCTTTGCAATGATCGGTCTTGCGAAGGATGTACCGAGAAGATATTTGCTCTCGTATACAGCATCAGCCTTGATCGTCGGGAAAACATATTCCTCGATGAATTCCTTATTAAGATCTTCGATATAGAGCTTGGATGCGCCTGTCTTGAGAGCCTTCTCTTCAAGACCCTCCAACTCACTGTCCTGTCCAACGTCACCGGATACTGCGATTACCTCACAGTTATCATAGTTTTCCTTCAGCCAGGGAATGATTATGGACGTATCAAGACCGCCCGAATATGCAAGAACTACTTTTTTAATGTCACCCATGACAATTACCTCCGTTTGATTAAGTTACTCTATCATTATACACCTTTTTATGCATTTTTCAAGTATTAAATGAATATTAATGCGAATATCGGAATTTTTGTAGGAATACACAATTTTTATATGATTTTTCGTTTATTATTGATTGGTATTGCTTGGTATACAGCGGTTTATTCTGATAAAAAGAATTAGTTTTTTATTATATATCATAAATATTATTCTGTTTATTTGTAAACAATACAATTATATACATTAATTAATGCATATACTGTATATTACATCCCCTGAATAATCAAGGATATTGTTTTCAGATCAGAATTATTATGATATACTTTCTATATATCAATTCAAACGGAGGTTTTTTTATTATGGGTTTTATTAATGTTGATCCTAAAACACTGGAGAATAATTTCTTCAAATCCATCGACAAAGACTGGATGCTTATAACAGCAGGCAGCTCTGAAAAATGCAATACCATGACTGCAAGCTGGGGCGGTATCGGTATTCTCTGGAACAAAAACGTGAGCTTTGCGTTTATACGTGATTCCCGCTACACAATGGAATTCGTTGATAATAATGACTATTATACGCTTTCCTTCTTTGGCGGCAATTTCAGGAAGGAGCTTACCTTCTGCGGAAGAAATTCAGGCAGAAATGTTGATAAGATCAAAGAGACAGGACTTACTCCTGTTTTTGACGATAAGGCTCCTTATTTTGAAGAGGCGGAGCTTGTTCTTGTATGCCGCAAGCTTTTCAAGCAGAAAATGGCTCCCGAGAGCTTTATCGACAAGGAAATACTTGAAAAAAATTATGCAGACAGCGACTGGCATGAATTTTTTGTCGGTGAGATAGTCGCTGCATTTAAGAAGGTATAAAATGCAAACCGTACTCATTACAGGTGCATCAAGGGGTATCGGAGCCGAATGTGCAAGACAGTTTGCTGCAAGGGGCTATCGTGTCCTGATAAACTATTGCCGCTCCGGAGAAAAAGCCGAGGCTCTCCTTGATGAAATAAAAGCAATAACGGATGCTGATATTTTCTGTGCGGATGTCTCCGATCCGGATCAGGTCAGAAGAATGTTTTCTGAAATTGAAAAGGAATACGGCGGGACAGATATTCTTGTCAATAACGCAGGTATCGCACAGACAAAGCTTTTTACTGATATTACAGACGAGGACTGGAAAAGGATGATCTCAGTCAATCTGAGCAGTGTTTTCTATTGCTGCCGGTCAGCTCTTCCCTATATGATAAGAAAAAAATACGGGAGGATAATCAATATATCCTCCATGTGGGGACAGGTCGGCGGCTCATGCGAGGTGCATTATTCCGCGGCAAAGGCAGGCATTATCGGTCTGACGAAGGCTCTTGCCCAGGAAGAGGGGCCAAGCGGCATAACGGTCAACTGTGTCGCCCCGGGCGTCATAAGAACTGATATGACCTCATGCTATTCCGAAGAGGATATGAAGGCACTGAGCGATGAAACACCTACAGGAACGACCGGCACTCCTGCCGATATTGCAAGAACCGTATTATTTCTTGCTGATGAAAAGGCATCGTTTATTACCGGTCAGGTTTTCGGGATTAACGGAGGGTTTGTTATAACCTGAAAAAAACAGCGCTTACGGAACGGATCTGTAAGCGCTTGTTTTTATGAATTTTTATCAACCTGATGGAAGGTTTTGAGGTTGCCGGTTTTCTGGCTTCTTTTTGCAAGCTCTGCCATTACCTCATCAACTGTGATACCCTGCTGAGCCATCATAACAAAAAGATGATAGATAAGATCAGAAATCTCAAGTACTGTTTCCTTATTATCGCCGTTTTTAGCTGCAATGATCGTTTCACTGCATTCCTCACCGACCTTTTTGAGGATCTTGTCAAGACCTTTTTCAAAAAGATAACAGGTATATGAACCCTCCTGTTTTTCTTCCTTGCGGCTCATTATCGTTTCGTAAAGAGCATAAAGCTCATTCTGATTTTCCATTTTGAAATTCCTCCCAGATATTATTGAAAAAGCATGAATGACTTCCGGTGTGACAAGCAGCACCGGTCTGGTCAACTATGACAAGCAGCGTATCCTTGTCGCAGTCGCCCTTTATATCTATTACCTTCTGCAAATGACCAGACGTAGCTCCCTTATTCCACAGCTCCTGTCTTGATCGGCTGTAAAACCAGGTATAGCCTGTTTCAAATGTCTTTTGCATAGATTCACGGTTCATATATGCAAGCATCAGAACCTGACCGGTCGAACGTTCCTGAACAATTGCAGGAAGAACAATAATATTCATTCCCGGATTTCGTCTTTTTGTAACATTCAGAATATCGCGGATTGCAGCTCCTGTAGGACTTGTTACAACCCCGATTGTGCGTGGAAAAGCAGGTAATTCCTTTTTATTGTCTTCATCAAATACGCTAGGTATCATTCGTGCCATTATTTCGTCCTCGCATTAAGAAGTGCAGCAAATTCTGAAGGAACAATTTCATTTATATATAGAGATTTCCAATCACGAAGCGATATTTTTGTCATGTCGTTGTAAAATACCATAACTTTTTGCTTTTTCCATAAGAGAAATA
>CADCGS010000167.1 GCA_902801055.1 uncultured Ruminococcus sp.
GGAAGCTGCCGAAGGCTACGTGGCCTTCGTGATGGAGCAGATTGCTGAAGCGAAAAAAACCTGTCCTGATCCCATGGTCTGCGTTGAGCAGACGCTGGATCGCCCGGATCTGATTATCCTGTGCGCCAACCAGAAACGTCTTGAGTTCCACCGTGCAGGCACCGATCTTTCCAGCGTTTGCATCCGAGCTGCTTAGGGCCTTGATTCCCTTCCCGAGTGCGACGCAGGTATGATGCGCTTCATTGAGCAGGATGTCCCCCGGAAGCAGATAGTCTGTTCCCTTCACATACTTGGATCCAGTCAACACCTCAAACCCAGCTGCGCTCAATCCTGCCTTCAGGTTTCCGGTATACAGGTAGATGCTGACATACTTCAGCTTTGAGATGTTCAGCCGGTATCCGGCTGCTTTCACGATCGCAACCACACCAGAAGAACAGTCCGCGTCACAGGCTTTGCTGATCTTCGCCGGATCATACCCTTTAGCCTGCAGCTGTTCCCAGAAGGTATACCGGGTATCCTGTCTTTTATATCCGCAGGAGGTACATTCATAATGACCGATATGATTATAATGATGGGTAGTGTATTTCATGGATCTTTTGCATATCGGGCAGTATGCGCCGTCGTTATATACGCTTACAAGCTTCTCGGTATCGCTTGCGAGACGGTCTGCGCCGAACCATATTACCTCGTTGCTGCCCTGCCCGAAGGATGAAACAAGCGGATCGTCAGCATTGAGGATAAGGGTAGTTTCCTTTTTAATGCTTTCAGCGATCGCATTGTAGACCCATTCCGGATGACCGTTTCTTGTGAGCTGGTCACGGTACAGGTTGGTTATTACGTAGTGGGTCGGGGTGATGTGGCTGAATGTATATTTTGCGAAGCGCTCATCGCTTTCGATAAGGAGAATATCGCTTTTTATTTTTCCGCTGAGTGTGGAGCTGCCGAGGATCAGCGTTGTAACGCCCTCGATTTGGTTGGAGCCTTCCTTGTTCCAGGCAACTGTCTTTCCGTTTTCCATGAGGATATGGGCGATCATTTCAACGGTCGAGGTCTTGCCGTTGCTGCCGGTGACGGCAATAATATATTCCGGCAGAGTGATCCTGTCGAGAATATCGGGGCAGAGCTTCAAAGCGATCTGTCCGGGCAGACTGCTGCCCTTGCCGATCAGTCCGCCGAAAAAGCGCAGAAGCTTGCATATCAGTATTGTAAAAAACATTCTCATAAATATATCTCCTTTGATTGACAAGATATATTATAAGTCAAAGCTTTTCGTTTTTCAAGAAAAAGCGTATTTCTTTATCAAAAATAATTACATTGATGACGCTTTTTACAAAATATCAGTGAGATATCATCAATGCTATGTAAAACCTGTCAGCATAAAAATCGTATGTGAAAAAGATAAATCAATAATAGTGAGGGAGTGTCATATTGTACAAATTATCGCAAAAAATTATTAAAATATGATGATTATTATTAATTTAGTATTGACATTTGGCAGTTTTTGCTTTAAAATTAATAATAAAGAGCATTGTATCTATGCCCTTTATTTGTGTTGGGAGGTCAAAACTGCAGCAGTGAAAAAGCAAAGTAAAAAGCGAGTCAATATTATTGGTATTGTGTCGTGGATATTTTTTATTCTGGTTTTGCTGCTTGCTGCGGCCGTTTTTCTGCCGATGCTGTTCGGGGCGAGGCTCTATACTGTCAGGACAGGAAGCATGGAACCAGCTTATCCTGTCGGGACGATGGTATTTGTTGCCCCCGTTGATGCTGAGAAGCTTGAGGAAGGCGATGTCATCACCTTCCGGCTTGAAGGCGGCGCTGTGGTCACGCACAGGGTCGTGGAGAACGACAGGCAGAATAGGCAGCTCAGGACAAAGGGCGACAACAACAACATAGAAGATTCGGCTCCGGTCGGATATAGTAATGTTATCGGGCGGGTAGCTTTCGGTATACCTGAGGCAGGGAAGATCTTTCTCAGGCTGAATACCAGAGGAGGCCGGATCGCATTAAGCATCGTAGTTGTCGGAGCGGCGCTGATAATCCTGATAAACAGGATATTCGGCGGCGGAGATGATGACGGCGGTGACGACGATGACGAAAGCGAGGAGGAAACTCCTGTTTCGGACGGAGAGAACTGTGACTGAAAGGGGTGATATGTATCAGCAAAACGCAGGAAGCGGAAAAGCTGGAGGAGTCCGGCAAAAGGAAAGTAACCGGAGTTGCCAGGGTATTTGATATACTGTTTACGATATTCGTATATCTTTTAGCCGCGGCTATACTCGTTGGTGCTGTTCTGTTTTCATTCAGCGCTTCGCCTGATAAATCCATTTTGGGATATCGTTACTACACTGTACTTACCGGCTCGATGGAGCCTACGTATAAGGTCGGCGACATGATCTTTGTCCAGTTGAAGGGGGCTGAAGAGATCAATATCGGGGACGTTATAACCTTCAATCCATCACAGGACAGTGACGCATATCTGACCCACCGTGTTACTGAGAAAATAGAGAATTATCAGGATACGGGCGTTACTTGTTTCAGGACGCGAGGCGACAACAACAACACCGAGGACAGTTTCCTGATAGACGGAAGCCGGGTTATCGGCAAGGTCAATTTCAGTGTACCTGCGCTGGGATACATAGTACGTTTTGTACAGCTCAGGTGGTACATAGTAGTTCCCATAGCGGTTATGATCCCTGTTTTCTTCTATCTGCTGAAGCGTTATTTCATGCTTGGCAAGGAAGAGGACGATGACGAGGACGAGGACGGCGATGACGACGCCCCCGACCCCGACAAAAAAGAAAAACAAGGCGAAGCTGACGAAAAGGCGGAGGACGATAAATCCAAGCCCGACGGCGAGAAGGCGGAGGACGATAAATCCAAACCCGACAGCGAAAAGGCGGAGGACGAAAAATCCAAGCCCGACGGCGAGAAGGCGGAGGACGATAAATCCAAAACCAAGGATAAAGGCTGAGCCTAAAAAAACCGTGCGGACGGTTCTGTCCGGTCTGCCGGGAGCTGACACAACCCCCGGCTCCCGTATGACAGTGCGGAAATGTCTTGCGGGGTGCTCTGAGATCTCGGGGCAAAAATAAATATAAAAAGGAGAAATGAGATATGGCAAGCAAATCAAAAAGACGCCGCAGAGTGCTCGGCGCTTCATGTATTCTTGCAGCGCTCATTATAGCTGCTTCATCATTCGCATGGTTCACTTCCAAGGATGAAGTTACAAACCGGTTGACGGCTTCTGCTGATTACGGTGTAAGCATCGTCGAGTCCTTTGCTCCGCCTGAGAACTGGCTGCCGGGTCAGGAAGTAAACAAGGATGTATATGCTGTTAACACAGGTAATGTTGCTGCT
>CADCGS010000168.1 GCA_902801055.1 uncultured Ruminococcus sp.
AAAACAGCACATGGACGGAAATGAAGCCCGCATATACAACAAAGAGCGCAGCCTTCAAGCCCGGCAGTGCAACAAGCTATGATGTTAAATCAGTAGTAAAGGACGCAAGCGGCAAAGCGACCAAAAAGGTATTTACAGTTAAGGTGACTAAATAACCATATCCCCGGAGCAGAAATGTTCCGGGGAATTTTTTTATGATAAAAATTATAAAAATCATCAAATTACTGATTGAAAAACCGACAGGATTAAGCTATAATATATACATATGCGTTTTTTCAGATAAAACGGTAAAGGAGGAAAAAAGGAATGAATAATATGACCGAGGCTTTTATTCTGCTTCTTGCGGGATTTGTGGTCGTTTTTTCGGTGTTGATAGTTCTTATTGCCGTCGTTACGATTTACAGTAAGATAATCACCTCGATACAGAACGCCGGAAAAAAGAAAAAGGAAGCCCGAAATAAAAATAAGGAAGTGGTGGTGTCTGCACCGCCGGCAAAGGCTCCCACAGCATATGTCCCCCAGACGCAGGATGAGGACGACGGCGAGATCCCCGGTGAGATCATCGCTGTTATCGCTGCGGCAGTCGATGCAGTATACGGAGAGAAGAAACACCGTATAAGGTCTGTCAGAAAAACCCGCGCTTCCCGTTCCGCCTGGTCGCGAGCCGGTGTGCTTGATAATACCAGACCGTTCTGACTGTCAAAGTAAATACGAAAGGAAGTTAATAAATGGAAATATTACAGCAGCTCTGGCAGATAATCTGCCATCTGATGGAAGAATCCGGCTTCGGTAAGCTTTCATGGGAAAACTATGTCATGGTCGGTATTTCCTTCATTCTGATGTATCTTGCGATCAAAAAGCAGTTTGAACCGCTTCTGCTGCTTCCTATCGCATTTGGTATGTGCCTTGTCAATCTGTTCCCCGGGATCATGGGGCTGCCGACAACGGAAATGCTGACTGAGGCTGAGATGCTGAAAAGAAATCTTGACCCGTCAACCTATACGACAACGGTCGTAAACGGCATGACCTACTACAATCATACCGAATACGGCGGATTGTTCTATTATCTTTACCAGGGCGTCAAGCTCGGTATCTATCCGCCGCTCATTTTCCTCGGTATCGGCTGTATGACCGATTTCGGTCCCCTTATCGCTAACCCGAAGAGCTTTATCCTCGGCGCAGCAGCACAGGTCGGTATTTTCCTTACATTCATCATAGCTACGGCTATGGGGCTGTTCAGTCCCCAGGAGGCAGGCTCTATTGCGATCATCGGCGGCGCAGACGGCCCCACGGCAATATTCGTCACGACAAAGCTTGCTCCCCAGCTCCTCGGCCCGATAGCAGTTGCGGCATATTCCTATATGGCTCTCGTGCCAATTATCCAGCCGCCTATCATGCGCCTTCTCACAACAAAGAAGGAACGCTCGGTCGTTATGGGTCAGCTTCGTCCCGTATCAAAACTCGAGCGCATCCTCTTCCCGATAATCGTTGTAGTTATCGTTGCTCTTCTCCTGCCTGATGCAGCGCCGCTTGTCGGTATGCTGATGCTCGGCAATCTCTTCAAGGAAAGCGGCGTTGTTGACAGGATCAACAAGACCGCACAGAATGAGCTTATGAATATCATCACGATCTTCCTCGGCGTAACTGTCGGTGCAACTGCAACGGGTACTGTATTCCTTACCCTCCAGACGGCAGGCATTATCGGTCTCGGACTGTTTGCATTCTGTCTTGCAACTGCCTGCGGCGTACTCTTCGGAAAGATCATGTATGCTGCAACGGGCGGAAAGGTAAATCCGCTGATCGGCTCGGCAGGTGTATCTGCTGTACCTATGGCAGCGCGTATTTCCCAGAAGGTCGGTCAGGAAGAAAATCCCGGCAATTTCCTTCTCATGCACGCTATGGGCCCGAATGTAGCAGGCGTTATCGGTTCTGCGGTCGCAGCCGGCGTACTCCTGAGCGTTCTTGGAAAATAAACAGAAAACCGTCTCCGCTTATGCTCCTTTTGGGGTCATAAGCGGATTTTTTTCGGCTGTATCAGAAGCGTTTTGTATCATCTTTGTAATCATTGTATAAAAAACAAATAAAACTATTGCATTTCTTGGTGAAGTATGCTATAATACTAAAGCTGTCCACAGGACAAATGCATTTTTTATCACGAAAGGAAAGAACATTAATGTATTGGGTCAATGAATCTGTATTCTATCATATCTATCCGCTGGGATTCTGCGGAGCGCCGCGCATCAACGACGGGAAGCTTAATTACCGTCTTGATAAGGTGATCGACTTTATTCCTCACCTGAAGGAAATGAATGTCAATGCCGTATATTTCGGGCCGGTATTCATGTCTACAACTCACGGCTATGATACTAACGATTATTATAATATCGACAACCGCCTTGGCGATAACGACAGCTTTGCGCATATCTGCGACAAGCTCCACGAAAACGGTATCCGCGTAGTGCTTGACGGTGTATTCAACCATGTAGGCCGCGGCTTCTGGGCGTTCCGTGATATTCACAACTTCGGCGGCAGCAGCCCCTGGGGCGACCCCTTCTGGTATGAAGGCTGGGAAGGAAACTACGACCTTGTAAAGCTTAACCTCCGTCACCCGGATGTCAAGAAGCATATCTTTGATGCTGTTGCGATGTGGATGGATAAATTCAAGATCGACGGTCTGAGGCTTGATGTTGCATACTGCATGGATCAGGATTTCCTGCGCGAGCTGAAGCATTTCTGCAAGGGCAGGGACAGCCAGTTCTGGCTCATGGGAGAGATCATTCACGGCGACTATGCAAGACTTGCAAACCCCGATCTGCTTGATTCCTGCACAAACTATGAGTGCTACAAGGGTATATATTCCTCACATAACGATCATAACTATTTCGAGATCGCACATTCACTCAACCGTCAGTTTGCGAACGGCGGCATTTATCACAATATCTACACCTACAATTTTGTTGACAACCATGATGTAAACAGACTTGCAAGCACTGTAAAAGAGTATGATAATCTGAAAAACTGCTTTACTACAGAATATTTCATGCCCGGCGTTCCGTCTGTATACTACGGAAGCGAATGGGGTATCCAGGGTATGAAGAACAATACCGACTATGACTATCCGCTTCGTCCCTGTGTTGATGTAAAGGATATCGAAGATAACGATCTTTACCGTCATGTCTGCCGTATCGGTGCGATACGCAGGAAATATAAGGCTGTGCAGTACGGCAGCTTTGAAAATACTGTGATCCGCAACGAGCAGCTTGTATTCAAGCGCAAATTCGAGGATCAGACGATCTATATCGCACTTAATCTTTCAGGCAGCAATTTTGATCTCGGCTTCAATACGGACGGCGGTTCCAAGCTTTACGATGTATATGACGGCACGACCGTATATGATGTAAACGGAAATTACGTCAATATCAACATACCTGCACACGGAACGAGGATACTTGTCCTGACGAACGGTGAAGCGCCGGAATATCCGGACGGTGATACAAGCTCAGAGCCTTCACAGGCAGCTGCACCCGCAGAAGAGGGAGCACCTGCACCCGCAGAAGAGGGAGCACCTGCACAGGAGCAGCCGAAGCCTCTTCCGGCTGTAGGAGAGCCTGGCAGATACCGTCATTTCAAGGGCGGAGAATATGAATTTGTTTGTCTTGCAAAGGACAGTGAGACTTCCGAGGAGTTAGTTATCTACAAGGAAGTCGGAGGGGAAGGCAAGGTATGGGCAAGACCGTCGGCAATATTCTATCAGTATGTAGATGTTGACGGCAAACAAGTACCGAGATTTGAAAAGATAGACTGATCCAGCTCATATGTCAATACGCAGCGGTGCGTGCCGGCGTGCCGCCGGTGTCAGTTCGCGTAATCGTTCGCTCCGCTCACTCTGCACTCGTGAGAAAGCTTTGTAAGCCGCGGTCTGAACAAAAGCAGCGGGGAACAGAACGGAAGAAACGGAACACAATCACGAGCCTGCATTAACAACAAAGCACCTACGGCTACTAAATATTAAGAGGGGATGCCCAATCAAATAGGGCATCCCCTTGCTGTGTTATTCTAAGGATTGATTGTTTTTACCATGTGCGAAACTATGAGGTCATGTTCTCCGTTTGTTTAGTAATGACCACAAACGGCTGTAGTTCTTACAAAATCACACTGTCAAAGCTGCACCTGCTAATCAAGTAAAGACCGCGAGTTACGAATGTTCGGTCTGAGTGCAGAGCGGAGCAAAGCGGAGCGAACGATTACGTGAACTGACACCGGCGGCACGCCGGCACGCACCGCGGCTTTATTATCAGATAGCGTATTCGTCGCAGAGGTGCCACATCGTTTCGTCAGCGATAGCTTCGGCTCTGATGCCGTCGGCGGTGTATTCCTCGCTTTTCAGCGCTCCGGCATTTCGCAGCACCGACAGGAATGATCCCTTGTCAAACGGGATGAGCATTTCGTATTTTCTCAGCCGTACAGGAAGGTTTTCCTCTATGCTCCTGAGAAGATCATCTATTCCGCTGCCGTTTTTCGCACATATCCTGACACTGCCTTTTTCATTCGGCAGGTCAAGCGGATTTCCGACAAGATCGCATTTGTTGAATACCGTAATGACCGGACGCCCCTCACACCCGAGATCGCGCAGCAGCTGGTCTGTTACAGAAAGATGAAGCCTGTATTCCTCGCTCGATGCGTCACATACATTGAGTATGATATCTGCAAGCGCAGCCTCCTCAAGAGTGGACTTGAATGCTTCGACAAGATGATGCGGAAGTCTGCGCACAAGACCAACGGTGTCGATCATCATGACTGAAATGCCGCTCGGGAGTCTGAGCGCTCTTGAGGTCGGGTCGAGGGTCGCAAAAAGCTTGTTTTCCGACAGTACCCCGGCTTGCGTGAGCGTATTCATCAGCGTTGATTTTCCCGCATTGGTATATCCGACTATCGCGACGGTAATGATACCGTCCTTTTTTCTGCGTGAACGCAGCTGCTCACGGCGGCTGGTCATATGCTCAAGCTCGTCCTTCAGCGCCTCTATCCGCCGGCGGATATGCCGCTTGTCCGTTTCAAGCTTTGTCTCGCCGGGGCCTCTCGTTCCTACTCCGCCGCCGAGACGGGACATCTCGCGCCCTTTTCCCGAAAGCCTCGGCATCAGGTATTTCAGCTGGGCAAGCTCGACCTGGAGCTTGCCTTCGTTTGTGCGTGCGCGTATCGCGAAAATATCAAGTATGAGCATCGTGCGGTCAATAGTACGTACATCGGTCGCCTGCTCGATATTTCGTATCTGCGTCGGGGTAAGCTCTGTATCAAATACAATGAAGTCTATATCATTGTCCCGGCAAAAGCAGGTTATTTCCTCCAGCCTTCCCGAGCCTATACAGGTCGCGCTGTCAGGCTTGTCCCTTTTCTGCATCATTGATGCGGCTGGCTCGGCTCCGGCGCTTTCGGTAAGCTCATAAAGCTCTGCCATCGAGCCTTCTGCGTCATATTCTCCGGTATCTATCCCCACAAGCAGTGCGCGCTGCTGTTTTTCTGATGTATCATATAGTTCCATATCTGTCCTCCGTTGTTTTATGATAACAGTATAACATAAAAATATAAATAATCAAATTGATTTGGAAGAAATTTGCTAAGTTGTAAAATAAAATGGCAAAAAGAATAGACCCATATTGAAACATGTGGTAAAATGTTAAGCGACCAAACCAACATAACCGGAGGTAACAATATGAGTCACTTAAATAATACCACAAAAAATAGAAAAGGTAAACACCTAAAT
>CADCGS010000169.1 GCA_902801055.1 uncultured Ruminococcus sp.
GCTTTAGTTACGATCGCGGCTTACAAAGTTTCCTTACGGGTGCAGAGTGAGCGGAGCGAACGATTACGCGAATTGCCCAGTGCGGGCACGCACCGCCGGTATGCTGTCAGGTCATGATCCGGATCGTTTTTTGCTGCCGCTGTTCATCATCATCTGCATCCGCATCCGCAGCCGCCCTCGGAAGGGCAGTCCTTGGGGAAAAATTCATCCGTCGGGAAGCTGATGCTTCCGAAAAGCTCACACGGATCCTCGGAGCTTGACACACATTCCTTTTTCGGCAGACAGAAATCATACGACGGGATCATCATCTGTACATTGCGCTCAAGCTGTACTATAGTAAACAGTCCGATAGATACCAGCACTTCCTTGTCACTTTCGCCGCGGACGAAATCTCCGCCGAAGCGCTGCATTATGCTTTCAGGTATCCTTGCACAGGGAAGGGAAGCAACTCTGCCGGATTCAGCAAGCCTTGCCGACAAAGCGACCGGCTCTGCGACCTGCACTACAGCTCTGGGGCAGTTCATGCTCATAGTGCCGAGGGCATCCTGACTGTCGGGGCATGCCGATGTGTATACCTTTACCTTACCCTCGCTGCCGAAAAGCACGGCTCTTTTTGAAAATACCGCAAGTCCCTTCACCGGCATAGGCAGGGCATTGGGGCTCATAAAGGCGTCCATGCATACATCGAAGTAAAATGTCATATCAACGGCATAGAATCCGTTATGGAAGGGGACAGGCTGAAGGCTTACTGCGACATTGCATACGCTTACTCCGTTCAGGCGGACACTTGCCGCCTTGTCAATAAGACAGCGCCCGGGCTTTGTCAGCATCACCGGGAGATCCTCCAGACAGTCCTTATCGGAGCAGGAATCATAGATACGGGGAGCATTTATGCAGACGGCTTCCTTTATTTTGTCGCTGCGGATATCATCATCGCAGCCGATAATATTTTCCGACATAATATATTCCTCCTTATGGTGTTATACCACCATAATATGAGCTGCTGCGGGGTTTGGTGACATCGCGGCATCCGCGGGAGCGGAAAAAATACCCCGGCTGCCTTATGCTGCCGGGGTAAATAAGCTGTATATTATTTTGCGTATTCTATTGCTCTGCTCTCTCTTATGATATTTACCTTTATCTGACCGGGGTATTCGACTTCCTCCTCTATCTTGCGGCAGATATCCCTTGCCAGCAGAACCATTTCGTCATCCTTGATAACATCGGGCTTGACGATTATACGGACCTCACGTCCTGCCTGGATAGCGAAGCTGCGCTCAACTCCCTCAAAGGAGGATGCGACCTCCTCTAACTTTTCAAGACGCTTGATATAGTTTTCGATATTTTCTCTTCTTGCTCCGGGGCGGGCAGCCGAAATAGCATCCGCAGCCTGAACAAGACAGGCTATTATGGTCTTTGCCTCGATATCGCCGTGGTGAGCATGGATAGCGTGAACGACAAGCTCGCTTTCCTTATATTTGCGGGCAACATCAACGCCGATCTCTATATGGGAGCCTTCGATCTCATGGTCGAGAGCCTTGCCGATATCATGCAGCAATCCAGCTCTTCTTGCCATTGTAGGCTCCAGCCCAAGCTCTGACGCCATCATGCCGCAAAGGTATGCGACCTCCAACGAATGATCCAGAACATTCTGACCGTAGCTTGTGCGGAAATGAAGTCTGCCCAGCAACTTGACCAGCTCGGGGTGGATATTGTTTACGCCTGCTTCAATGATAGCGCGTTCACCCTCGGATTTGATCATAGCCTCGACCTCGCAGCGGGCCTTTTCGTACATTTCCTCTATTCTTGCAGGATGTATCCTGCCGTCTGAGATCAGCTTTTCAAGCATCACTCTTGCGATCTCTCTCTTGACAGGCTCGAAGCATGAAAGCGTGATAGCCTCGGGTGTATCGTCGATAATAAGATCGACGCCGGTTATCGTTTCGATAGCCCTGATATTTCGTCCCTCACGGCCGATAATGCGACCCTTCATTTCATCGCTGGGCAGCGGAACGACGGATACTGTCGATTCGCTCACATGGTCGGCAGCGACTCTCTGTATTGCCAGCGAAATGATCTCTCTGGCGGTCTTTTCGGATTCCTCACGGGTCTTTTGCTCAAATTCCATGATCTTGACTGCCTTTTCGTGGGTCAGCTCATTATCAAGTGTATTGATGATAAGAGCCTTTGCCTGTTCGGCAGTAAGTCCGGATATTTTTTCAAGCATTTCAAATTCGCTCTGCTTGATCTTTTCCGCTTCGGCAAGTCTGCTCTCAGCAGCCTTGTTCTTCTGTGCAACAGCCTCTTCCTTTTTCTCAAGGCTGTCCAGTTTCTTTTCAACGGTTTCTTCCTTTTGCTGTATGCGTCTTTCCTGGCGCTGCATTTCCTTTCGTCTGTCGGCTATTTCCTTTTCCGCATCAGAACGGAGCTTATGCGCTTCGTCCTTGCCGGCGATGACCGCTTCCTTTTTAACGGCTTCCGCCTCGCGCTTTGCTTCTTCGATCAAACGCCCGGCATCCTCAGAAATACGGCGAGCCTCTGCCTCGGCAGAGCCGATCTCTTTTTCGCCGATCTTTTTCCTGTACTGGATACCGGAAATAAACGCAATGATCCCGACAACAACGGAAATGACAACAATAAGTACTATTGCCAAAACCGGATCCATTGATCTGACACCTCCTAAGTCGATTTTCAATAATTTTCTTTCAGCCAATTAATCAACTCAAAGGTGCCGCTCTTCTGCACAGCCGCATCCCGCACAAATGCGATGGACACGGCATATGTCCGGCATAATATTATATTTTATTGTATTATTTATACTCGCCGCCGCAGACGGCTGTTTACCGATAATCAACTGTTTATATATCCGGAAAATGTCGTGATAAAGCCTGACGCTGACATTTCTCAGGATAAATAAAAAATATCCTTGTCGCTATAATGTTCAAAAATATAAAAATTATGCAAACGGCATAAAATTGAGTTGAAAATTCAGTCAACGGGTAAATCCCATAGGCCTGATACGCCTAATTTATATTTTATAACGAAAAAGATATTTTTGTCAAGTTTTTTATGCAATTTTAAATAAAAAAATCGTAATCATTTCCGACAGAGGCGATTTTCGCTGTGAAGACCGCATCTGACCGAGGGGCAGGCTTTATTGCGCAGCTCCGGATACAGCAGAATATAATACCGGCTGCGAACAATAATATATAACAGACGTCGATGTCCCCCGCCTCTATAGGCGGCGGGTGCCATGCGTCCGTCGGTGGTGGGTTAAAATCCCCCACCGACGCCCGCAGGAGCTAA
>CADCGS010000170.1 GCA_902801055.1 uncultured Ruminococcus sp.
TTCCAGCAGCTTCAGCATCGGAGGAATGACTATCATTTCAACCACGATCATTATAGCTATCTGAGGAATACGCAAATACAGATTTGTAAGATAATCTATATGATAGAGTTTATTAAGCCATATCGGCGTAATGAACGTGCTTACTATAAGCTGAGCAAATGCTACGCCGAGAATAATACGCGGCAGACTTCTTTTATTGTGCAGAAGAAGTCCGAAAACGACACCGATAGCTATTTCGCTGAAAGTTATCGGGAGAAAAAGCATTCCGCCGCCGGAGTTGAATACATAACCGAGAAGATCGGCAAGACCTGCGACTGTACCTGCACCTACGGGACCGTAAAGATAAGCGGCGATCACTATCGGAATAAATGTAAGCGTTATCTTTATACTGTTCGAGGGACGGATAGTCAGAAACATTGCAATAACTATGCAAAGAGCTGTCAATATACCCATTACCGCAAGATCGGTCGTGGATTTTTTGATATTGATCCTTTTTCTGTTTTCGGTGTTATTATTATCCATAAAAAAACCTCCTTTATTATAACAGGTTCACGCTGTCAATAATAAGGAGATCATTCAGCTTAATATTTCAGCAGCGGGATGCAATATATGTATCGCAAGAAAATCTTTTCGTTCATGTGACAACTCCCCGTTCACACAACACTTAATACTGATATCTGTTATAAAACATAAAGCCTATGCAGTCTGTTTTATGCAAATCCAATTATGGGATCCTCTGAAAACCGGGACACGAATCAGTTTGCGTCTGTAAATTATTTCGCAGGCAAGGCTTGACAACGAAGCACACGGAATAATCAACAGCAAAATGATCGTGATGGAGGTTTTTAGAGATTCCCTTATGTTTTCCTTCGGAAATCAGTATAACGCACATATATTTACTCTGTCCTTAATAATATATACCATTATGTATGATTTGTCAATACAATAATAAAAAATATGGCAGACGGAACAAATCGAACCGTCTGCCGGAAAATATTCAGATTATTTTACCATGCTTGCAACTTCAGCTGCGAAATCGTCTGAACGCTTTTCAAGGCCTTCGCCCTTCTCGAAACGAACAAACTGAGCAATAGTGATCTTGCCGCCGAGCTTATTAGCTGTCTGCTTTGTGTACTCCTCGACACTGATCTTGTTTTCCTTGATGAATGCCTGGTTCAAAAGGCAGTTTTCCTCATAGTACTTGCCGACCTTACCCATAACGATCTTCTCGATAACCTGATCGGGCTTGTTAGCCATTTTGGGATCCTGCTTCATCTGAGCCATCATGATCTCCTTCTCGTGGTCGAGAACCTCAGCAGGAACATCATCCTTCTTGAGATATGAGGGGTTAACAGCTGCTACCTGCATAGCGATATCCTTTGCATATGCTGCAAAGCCGTCCTTATCAGCAGCGTCTGTATCAAATTTAACAAGAACTGCAATCTTGCCGCCTGCATGGATATAAGCGGATACTGAGCCTTCAAAGAGCTGGAAACGACGGATAACGATATTCTCACCGATAGTCTGGATCTTCTCCTGGAGAAGGTCTGCAACTGTCATTTCTGTGCCTACTGCAGTCTTTGTGAGAAGATCTGCAACATCAGCAGGATCATTATCCATAACTGTCTGTGCAACTGTCTTTACAAATGCCTGGAATTCTGCATTCTTTGCAACGAAGTCAGTCTCAGCGTTTACTTCAAGAGCAACACCCTTTGTACCCTCGTCATTTGTGCAGGCAAATGCAACACCCTCAGCAGCAATTCTTGAAGCCTTCTTTGCAGCTTTTGCAAGACCCTGCTCTCTGAGTACGTCGATAGCCTTATCCATATCACCGTCAGCCTCGGTAAGAGCCTTTTTACAGTCCATCATACCGCAGCCTGTCTTTTCTCTGAGTTTCATTACATCCTTAGCTGTAAATGCCATAATTGATTACCTCCGTAAATTATAATCTCCAGGCAGCACCGCACAAAGAAAGCCTTACGGCTTAGCACCACTTCTGCTTGTTCTTTTTCCGTCATTCTGCACAAAACTCACTTGATAACCGTCAGGTTATTGGCTCGTTTTGCATATTCTGAGGAAAAAATTGGCGGCACATCTGCGGTACTATCTCTGTGCGGTATTGCCTTTAAAAAATAGCCGCAAATCAATTGCGGCTATTTTGCTTTCATATTATTCCTCTGAAGCTTCCTCTTCTGCTTCCTCTTCAGCAGCAGCACCCATTCTGCCCTCGTTGCCTTCAATAATAGCGTTAGCCATAGCACCGGAGATGAGCTTTACTGCACGGATAGCGTCGTCATTGCCGGGGATAACATAGTCGATCTCATCAGGATCGCAGTTTGTATCTACGATTGCAACGATCGGGATATTGAGCTTTCTCGCCTCTGCAACAGCGATTCTTTCCTTGCGGGGGTCAACGATAAAGAGAGCACCGGGGATCTCCTTCATATCCTTGATACCGCCCATGAACTTCTCGAGCTTTTCGATCTCAAGGTTGAGCTTGATTACTTCTTTCTTCGGGAGAAGATCGAAGGTACCGTCAGACTCCATTGTACGGAGCTGCTTGAGTCTTTCAATTCTGCGGCGGATCGTGCTGAAGTTTGTGAGCATACCACCGAGCCATCTTGCGTTTACATAGTAAGCGCCTGCGCGAAGAGCCTCTTCCTTAACGGAATCCTGAGCCTGCTTCTTTGTTCCTACAAAAAGAACTGACTTGCCCTCTGCGGAAAGCTCACGAACGAAGTTATAAGCTTCCTCAAGCTTCTTTACTGTCTTCTGAAGATCGATAATATAGATACCGTTTCTCTCTGTGAAGATGTAAGGAGCCATCTTAGGGTTCCATCTTCTTGTCTGGTGACCGAAGTGTACGCCGGCCTCCAAAAGCTGTTTCATTGATACTACTGATGCCATAAAAAAATCCTCCTTAGGTTTTTCCTCCGTCGGCTGTTCTGATAAACATATTTTCGTATGCACCTAACGAATTTTGCCAACGTGCGATTTGCGTATAAAATTATACCATAATGATTCTGATAATGCAAGATATTTTTTTATTTTTCCGGAATTTTCTAAATTGCAATATAAAATGTCAGTGAAATTAAGCGACATTTAATTGTTTAAGCAGATCGTTAGCAGACAGTCCGTTGAAGATTCTTCTAGGGTA
>CADCGS010000171.1 GCA_902801055.1 uncultured Ruminococcus sp.
AATAAAAGTTATATCCAATACCGCCGGGAGAACGCCTTACGGCTTGAAGCTACATCCGCCTGCTCTTTTTTTGCTATTCTGCACAAAATCCGCTGACATCAGTCAGGCTGCCGGCACTCGTTTTACATATTCTTACGACCGGCAAGCTGCCGTCACCGATCCCGCAGCTTTCACGCTAAGCTTTGAAATATTACGATACAACATAATTATCCTGTGTTTTACCCGCTCCGGAGGCATTGTCCTTGTGCGGCGCCGCCTGTAAAACACCATCGTATATGCCGCAGCTGAGGAAAATCATCCCCGGACATAGAAAAAGCCGCCGCTGCATATACGCAGCGGCAGCCGTGATCTGTTCAGTTCAACAGGATCGGGGTCACATCTTCATGAAATACATTTTAGCGCTGACGCCGTCCGTAGTCATTGTTAAAACGAGCTTGCCGTCCTCGATCTTACCGGTCATAGTCTCTGTTTTGCTATTTTCCTCAGAAGTGATCGTAATAGTTCCGCTGCTTTCGCTCCACTTTAAGGACGGAGATGTGTCGCCGTTCATTTTCATTGTAGCGGTGTTGTCAGCCTTAATGGAAAGAGAGCAGGTAATATTTGCGGTCCTTGCCTCCATCTTGATTCCGCCCATTTCAACATCTGTTATTTCCCAATCAGCCACGAACGGGCTCTGACCGCACGCTGTAAATACAAATACCATCATCAGTGCTGCAACGATCATTGCAATAGTTCTTTTCATAATAATTCTCCTTTTAAGATAGTTTTCCGCCTTTCGCGATTAGCGGTTAATTGTATTTTACAATATTTTCACGTAATATGCTATTGACACATATTACAAAAAGAGACAAATTTTTCCGTAAGGGATACAAACAATAACAAAGTTCCGCCTCCAGGGCAGTTCCGCACAAAGATAGTGCCGCAGATGCGAGCCGATTTTTTCGTCAGAATCAGAATATGCAAAACGAGCGCAGTTGACCCGATGGTTATCAAGTGGGTTTTGTGCGGAATGAGGAAAAAAGAGTACCCCAATGGTACTTCCTTCGGGCGCAGCAGATGTTGTGCTAAGCCGTAAAGCGGTCTCCCGGCGGTGCTGCCCCAGGTGTGCATGAATAAAATCCGTACATTATGAATATATGAGAAAAAGAGGGAGTGTGCTTTTCCGGGAGAATGACAAAGGGATAAGCCGAGGCTTATCCCTTGATGCCAATTAAATTTGCTCCGTTTTTGCTGGTGGAATTGGTATGCGAGTCTTTTGCATGATTTCACTGGATCATTTGCTGTTCTTCAGCTCTGAAAGACAAGCTCTGCAAATCGTCTGACCTTTGTAAAGCTCAATGTTCTCGCCGGACTTGCAGAAAATACACGCGGGACGGTACTTCTTAATTATGACGCTGTCATTGTCAACAAAAAACTCAACTGAATCTACGCCGTTGACAATATTCAGCGATTTTCTGATGTCCGCCGGTAGTACCAGTCTGCCAAGCTTGTCAATCTGTCTTACACAACCGATAGCTCTCATAATTCTTTGCCTCCCATCTTGAGCACTTTCACAAACACTCATTATTCTTGTAAGTCCATATTACTATATTTTACTAAAGTTTGTCAATAGATAAAATGGAAATAATGACAAAAAAAATCATTTTTGGAAAATTTTTTTGAAATCCATCAAAAAAATAAGATAAATTACGAAATATGTCATGGCAGGATTGTCGATTTTTGCTGAATTTAAGCCATTATTACCAATTTATGCTTTATTTGCAAATATTTAGTTATTTTAATATAATGAGACAAAATTTATGTGATTTCACATTACCATCACACAGCAGATACGTCAATTTTTGTGATATTTATTTAATAAATTGGGGTGAAAATCATGCTCGGATATATATGGCTCGGAATGATACTGACAAGTCTGATATGCGCCTTTTTTACCGGTCAGACGGAGCAGCTCGGAGCTGCCGTAACGACCGGTGCTGATAAGGCAGTAAAGCTGCTGATATCAATGGCGGGTGTGATGTGTCTGTGGTCAGGCATAATGAAAATAGCCGACAAAAGCGGCATCACGGGAGCAGCGGCAAGGCTTATGCGGCCGGCGCTGAGCAGGCTGATGCCCGACTATCCGGCGGAAAGCGAGGCGATGATGGCTGTGAGTGCCAATATAACCGCAAACATTCTCGGGCTTGGAAATGCCGCGACCCCGCTTGGCATAAAGGCGATGAAGGAGATGCAGAGAAGGAACCCGCTCAAAGACAAAGCTAATCCCTCGATGATAATGTTCGTAGTAATAAACACGGCATCGCTGCAGCTTATACCTGCCACCTGTGCGGCGCTGAGGGCTGCGGCAGGCAGCATTGCGCCCTACTCGATACTGCCGCAGGTATGGATAGCATCAGCCGGAGCATTGACAGCAGGCATAGCGGCAGTCAGGCTCCTGTGTTTCCGGAGGAATAAAAATGGGTGATATCGGCAGTCTTATCGTTCCGATAATAATAGCGGCAATCGCGGCAGCCGGAGCCTTGCGGAGGGTACCTCTTTTTGATACCTTCCGGGAGGGTGCCGCTGAGGGGATAAGCTCTCTGATTTCGGCAGCACCGGCGCTTATAGGGCTTGTTCTCGCCGTAGAGATGCTTACAGCCTCAGGTTTTTTTGAAATGCTTTCAAGCATCCTGTCGCCGGTACTTGCGCCGCTCGGGTTTCCGGCGGAAGCAGTTCCGCTGGGGCTGATACGTCCTGTATCCGGGAGCGGTTCCTATGCGGTACTTTCCTCGATGCTTTCCCGGTACGGTCCCGACAGCGAGACAGGAAGGATAGCCTCCGTAATGGCTGGCTCGACAGAAACGACATTTTATGCTGTCGCAGTCTATTACGGCTCGGCAGGGATAAAGAAAACGGGCTGCACCGTTCCGGCAGCCCTGTTTGCAGATTTTTGCAGCATTATATTTGCTGTTCTTTCCGTCAAGTATTTGTAAATCCCCCCACAGCGCCGGCGTGCCGCCGGTGTCAGTTCACGTAATCGTTCGCTCCGCTCACTCTGCACTCGTAAGAAAGCTTTATAAGCCGCGATCTGAATAAAAGCCGCGGGGAACAGAACGATGCCGCTTATGCCAAAAAAGTAAC
>CADCGS010000172.1 GCA_902801055.1 uncultured Ruminococcus sp.
CTGACGGTTATCAAGCGAGTTTTGTGCAGAATGACGGAAAAAGAGCAAGCATATGCGGTGCTAAGCCGTAAGGCGTTCTTTGTGCGGTGTTGCCTTAAGTATCAGAATCTTGCGCTCAGGAATGGTATCCTGAAATTTCGTTTTGTTCTGTGGGGCTTTGGCGGACAGCAGTTTACAAGGATGGTATCTTCTCCTATAAGATCAATACATTCCCATTTCAATACAAGATCTTCATATCTTCCGAATAATCCGAAAAATCTCGGACGGCCGAATATTATCAGCGAAACAAGCTTTGCAGTCACAGTATCGACCTCAACATCGTCCACACAACCGAGTCTGCATCCGCTGCGGCTGTTTATTACTTCCTTGTGTCTGAGATCCGTTACCTTGCAGCAACCCATAAAAAAGCCCCCCATAAGCATAGTTTCACTACATACTATGCTATGGGGAGCTGAAATGTGACATATTATGCTTTTTTCAGACGTTTTGCTCTTCTTCTCTGTTCTACTCGCTTTTCTGCGGCAGGAGCATTTTTTTCAACTATGAATGTCAGCAGCAGAAAAACCGCCAGACATATCACAAACAGTACTGCTATTATCAGTATCAGCTGTAAATTGAAATCGGAAATACCAAAGAGATTGATATTCTCGAAGCTCATGAAGCTGAAATTTCTGAAACACAGAAGTCCGATAAGCATACCGGTATTCATGACAATGAACAGCGCTATACGCAGAGGATTGAACGGCAGAGAAATCCTGAACAGGAGCATCATTGATACCGCAGTAAGAATACATACGCTCAGAGTTGAATACTCCACCTCGGACAAAGAGAATATCCGCATACATATTACTGACATTATTATACTGAGCACTATCGTCAATCCCGCCGGAATGGCGTTTTTCAGGATATTGAAAAGGAATATACCCTTTATTCTTTCCTTATTCGGTTCAAGTGCAAGTATAAGGGACGGAATACCTATAGTGAACGCATTGATAAGCGTATACTGTATCGGCATAAACGGATACGGTGCTGTAATAAAAATAAACAGCAGGGCAAGAAGTATGGAGAATATTGTTTTGGAAATAAACAATGTCGCGGAACGCTGAATATTATTTATTGAACGTCTGCCCTCAGCCACGACCTTCGGCATTGACGCAAAATTTGAATCGAGCAGAACAAGCTGTGAAACGCTCCTTGCCGCATCGCTTCCGGCTGCCATTGCAATACTGCAGTCAGCCTCCTTCAGGGCAAGCACATCATTTACACCGTCGCCGGTCATAGCGACTGTATGTCCCCTGTCCTTCAGGGCAAGCACGAATTTTTTCTTCTGTGCGGGAGTAACTCTTCCGAATACGGTATAATTCTCAATAGCATCGGCGATCTCTTCATCGGTTTTCAATGTAGTCGCGTCTACATAACGGTCGTAATTAAGCACCTCTGCCCTTCTTGCTACATCAGATACAGTGATAGGATTATCTCCGGAAATGATCTTGACCTCTACATTCTGATCGGCAAAATATCTGAGAGTATCGGGAGCTTCCTTGCGTATTTTATCATTAAGCAGTGCAAGTCCGATCACCCTGATATCATCCGGCAGATCTTTTCCTCGGAAATCATTATCAGAATGAGCTATAATTATACAGCGATAATTCCGCGAATAGCTTTCAAGGAGCTTTTTCATTCCCTCCGGGACATTTCCGAGGATAAACTCAGCAGCACCCATTATATAAGAGCCTGCATCCGGATAATGTGCACCGGACCATTTTTTCTCTGATGCAAACGGAATGACCCTGTCAGCTTTCATGCTGTTATCTCCGCCGTATTTATCATAAAGAGCAGTAAATGTTGCATTGGTATCGTCAAGTGAACCTGTCAGTGCACGAAGAGCATCTTCTGCGATATCCTTTTCGCAGTCTCCGTAAGGAATGACATCTGCGACCTCCATACAGCCTTCTGTAATGGTACCTGTCTTGTCGAGGCACAGAACATCTACTCTTGCAAGTGTCTCTATGCAGTAAAGCTCCTGCACAAGCACCTTATGCTGTGCAAGACGAATAACACTGACCGCAAGGACCGTACTTGTAAGAAGCATAAGACCTTCGGGGATAATGCTTGTAACAGACGCTACGCACGAAACAACAACTGACTGAAAATGATGCGACATAGTTCCGAACAATGAAGTGATCTGATCGGAAGAATCAAAGGAAACAAAATACTGGCGAAGAAAGAGAAGCGCCGTTAGCGGAATAATTACAAAGGCAAGAATTTTAATGATTGTTTCAAGAGTTATCATGATCTCTGAATTGATCTTCTTGATATATTTTGCCTCGGCTGATATCTTTGCAGCATAGTTATCGGCACCAACGTGTTCAGCCCTTGCAAAGCATCTTCCGCTCACGATAAAGCTGCCCGAAAGTATCATATCTCCGGGCTTTTTATGTATAGCATCGGATTCACCGGTCAGCAGAGATTCATTAACGTCACATTCGCCCGAGATCAGGACAGAATCGACCGGTATCTGATTTCCCTGGGTAAATTCAATGATATCATCGAGGACGATATTCTCAGTTCCTATTTTTTTCTTCTGACCGTCACGTATAACATCAGCTTTGGACGCCGAGACGATGGACAGCTTATCTATAGCTTTTTTAGCACGTATTTCCTGTACAATACCGATAGTCGTATTAAAAAACATTACTCCGAGAAAGAGCATATTCTTATATGAACCGACTATGAATACTGAAATACCGAGAATGATATTCATTATATTAAACAGAGTAACGATATTGTCGTAGAAAATACGCTTAACGCTCTTCCCTTTTGGCTGAGTATTTTTATTGTACAATCCAGCGTCCATTCGCTGCTTCGCCTGAGCTTCTGTAAGCCCCTTTTCAGCATCAGCGGTTATTCTCTCACAGGACGCTGCATCTGTACTTGCATCAATTATTTTTTTCGACATTTAAAAAATCACCCCATCGATCAGCATCATTTTTCTACAAATTATTATATATTTTTCTTTAACCTCTGTCAAGCACACTTGCCAGCCATTTGTTGGGCTTGGACTCTTAATATACTGGTGTGGTCCGTTTGATGTGGAATGTGGAGAGTGG
>CADCGS010000173.1 GCA_902801055.1 uncultured Ruminococcus sp.
TCCGGAAGTAAATGTCAGCGGCGACGATCTTGCATATATGATCTATACCTCCGGATCTACCGGAAAGCCAAAGGGCGTAATGCTTCGCCATATCGGTATCTGTAACTATCTGATGCCGCATCAGGCAAACACACATATGTATTTCCTGAAAAACAATACCGAAACCTATCTGTCCGTTACGACAGTATCTTTTGATATGTCATTCAAGGAGCATACCGCAGCCCTCTGCAACGGTAAAACTCTTGTGTTTGCTTCTGAGGAGGAAATGAATGATCCCCGTCTGCTTGCGGAGCTGATGAAGAAGTATGGAGTTGACTGTATCAACGCAACTCCCTCGCGCCTTCAGCAGTATATGGAATATGAGCCTTTCAGAAACGAGCTGGCAAATTGCAGACTTGTTATGTCTGGTGGCGAAGGCTATCCTGTTTCTCTGAGAAATGCCATCAGGGCTTGTTCGACCGGGGTCAGGATATTCAATACCTACGGACCGACTGAAATTACAGTCTCCTGTAATGCCGCCGATCTGACCGATGCAGAATATGTTACGATCGGCAGACCGCTGCTTAACTACAGCGAGATCATAGTTGACAAATACGGCGATCCGGCGCCGTTCGGTGTGACCGGAGAGCTTTATGTCGGCGGCGTCGGTGTTGCAAAGGGATACCGTAACCTTCCCGAAAAAACAGCAGAGGCTTTTGTGGAGTATAACGGTCAGAGAATGTACCGTACAGGCGACTATGCAAAATTCGATAAAAACGGGAATGTCTTTATTCTTGGCAGACTTGACAGTCAGGTCAAGCTGCGCGGTCTGCGCATCGAGCTTTCCGAAATAGAGGAGCTTATAGCTGCTCAGGAGCATATCAAAAGGGCTGCGGTCATCATCCGCAGGCTTGGCGGTCAGGATAATCTTTGCGCATACTTTACGGCAGATACAAAGATCGACATTGATGCTCTTCGTGATGAGCTTAAAAAGCATCTGACGCATTATATGGTTCCTGCTGCTTATATGCAGATGGATGAAATGCCCGTAACTGCGAACGGCAAGACAGATATAAAGCGTCTGCCCGATCTGACGATTGATGAAAAGACAGTAACTCCTCCTCAGAATGAAATGCAGCAGCGGATTTTCGATATTGCATCGGATGTTCTTGGCAATGAGGATTTCGGCATTGATACCGAATTGTTTGCCGCAGGTCTGACATCGCTTAACAGTGTAAGCTTCAGCATAAAGCTGAGTGACGCTTTTGGAGTCAATGTGCAGATACGTGATCTGAGAGATAATGATACGATCAAAAAACTGGAGAGCTTTATCACGGAATTGTCGTCCGACAGTCCCGAGGAATTTGAGATCTTTGACGATTATTCTATAACACAGACTCAGGAGGGTATATTCTTTGAGACGACTTCACACCCGGACAGCACTATCTATAATATCCCCACTCTTCTGAAACTTGGAAACGGAATAGAAATATCAAAACTGAAATCTGCGATCGCTAAGGCAGTTAATGCTCATCCTTACCTGATGACAGAAATGTTTATAGACAACAAGGGAGATATCAGACAGAGAAGGAACGGCAGAAGCTTTGATGAAAGTGAAATAACAGAGATCTCATGCGCCCGTGTTGAAGATATAGCATCCGGTCTTGTACAGCCGTTTGAAATTGAAAACGAAAAGCTTTACCGTTTCAGCATTATCATATCCGAAAGCGGAAATTATCTGTTCTTTGATATTCACCACATCATATTCGACGGCGAATCAAAGAAAATTCTTCTCCGTGATATTACGTCGGCTTATAACGGAGAAGAGCTTACCCCCGAAAAATACAGCGGCTACGAAGCAGCTCTGACAGAAAAGAAGCTGCGCTCAGGCGCACATTATAAGGCGTCCAGAAAATTCTATACCGACCTTCTTGACGGTGTGGACAGCGACTGCCTGCCGATCGGTGATATTCTTTCAGACGATCAGCAGCGTGACAGCGGTGTGCTCAACAGGGTCGGAAAGAACAATATCGCCGCAGTAATAAGATCTTATTGCGCAGAGCACAATGTCAGTGAAAACGCATTCTGCACTGCTGTGTTCGGCTGGCTCCTCGGAAAATACTGCGGCAGAGAAGAGGACGCAGTATTTACTACCATAAACAGCGGCAGAAATGATCCCCGTTTCAGAGACAGCATTTCAATGTTTGTCCGCACATATCCTGTGTGCTGCAAGCTTGACAATACCTGTACAGCGGATTATATCGGAAATGTCGGCAAACAGCTTGCAGACAGCCTCCAGTATGATGTTTACTCCTTTGCGGAGATCAGCCACGATCTCGGAATTACCGCCGATGTTATGTTCGTTTACCAGAGTACTATGACAAACGGCAGTGTATTTGATTTCTGCGGAGATAAGGTTGAGGATGTACCGCTTGTATTTGAGGAGGAAAAAGCAAAGCTTGAATTCATTATTTACCCCGACGGCGACAGGCTCAGATATCATATTTCCTATGATAACGATTTATTTACCGAGGGCTTCATGGTGGATATGCTTGAAACCTATGAACGTGCGCTCGTTGAGTTTTCGGTAAAGGAAAAGACCAACGAGGTAAAGCTTGTTGATGAGCAGACAGAGGCATTGCTTGAAGCAGTCAACAATATTCCTCATGATTATGAGTTGACTGATATAGTAACGCTTTTCCGCCGTCAGGTCGAGAAAACTCCGGATAATATCGCAGTTGTCTATCTTGACCGCTCCTATACCTACAGGGAGGTTGACCGCATAACCGAGAATATTGCCTCGTTCCTGAATAATAATGGAGTAGGAAAAAATCAGGCGGTTTCTGTTATTATCCCAAGATGTGAGTATATGCCGATCGCCGCTCTGGGTGTACTTAAATCAGGCGCAGGCTATGAGCCGCTTGATCCGAGTTATCCGTCCGAGCGTCTTGAATTCATGATAAAGGATGCCGATGCAAAATATCTTATCGCTGAACGCAGCCTTATGGAAAAGCTTCCGAATTACACCGGACCGGGTCTTTATACCGATGAGATACCGTCACTTCCGGATGCCGAAAGGATAACAGAGGATCCTTCACCGGACGACCTGTT
>CADCGS010000174.1 GCA_902801055.1 uncultured Ruminococcus sp.
GCACCGTTTTGTTCCCCACGGCTTTTATTCAGAACGCGGGTTACAAAGTTTCCTTACGGGTGCAGAGTGAGCGGAGCGAACGATTACGTGAACTGACACCGATGGCACGCCGGCGCATACAGAATATAAGAGGCTCTGTGCGTGGGGGAGTAATGAATTCAGGCGCTTATTTCTCTTTCAGCAAAAACCTCGCCGGAAGAATATCTGTATCTGTAAACAAAATTGATACTGTTGTCACCGACCTCATTGCGTACATCCTTGATATTCTTTTCGCATGATGCGGCAAACTCGTCGCTGTTGATATTTTCTGCTATAGCGTCAGCACCAAATGAAATATCATCAGTAATACGACAGTCATATACAAGCTTTGTATCATCTTCAACATAAACAGCAAGCTCCTCCATTCCTTCGCCGAAGAGGTTTTTCGTTGTCATTGCTGCTATAGACAGCTTTTTCTGCATCATCGGGTCATTCAGATATTCCTCCAGAGACGCCGGCTTGGTGAAATTCAGGATGTTGCATCCCGTCAATGCAGCACAGGCGAGCACAACTGTCATTAATAAGGTAACTATCCGAGCTGTAATTTTCATATTCATACCTCCGGTATCCATCACATCTTAAAGGCTCCGCTTTCAGCAAGCCATAAGCCTGCATCATGGTTATAATCCTAATATATCATATATTCCCTGTTTTGTCTACACAAATCTCAATCTTATGCATAAATCAATTTCTCCGGGGCTTCTCCCCCGTACATCTGTCCCGAAAGATCATTCTGTAAAGGCAAAGGCTCCGACATCGAACAGACCGCAGTCTGTGATTCGCAGCTCCGGAATGACCGGGAGAGCCATAAAGGAAAGCGTGATAAACGGGTCGATCTCAGGATTGACGCCCATTTTCCGGGCGATATCTATAACAGCATCAAGCTCACTGATAAGTTCATCCGACCCTTTTACGCTGACCAGACCGCAAAGCCTCAGAATAAGCTTACCGGCGACCTCTCCGTTCTGCGTCACGATATAACCGCCGCCTGTCTTTTTCAGTTCATTCACCGCAAGGAGCATATCGGCATTATTGTCCCCGACGACTACTATATTGTGACTGTCATGAGCTATGGTAGAGCCTATCGCGCCATGATTCAGCCCGTAACCTTTTATATATGCGGCAGCATGGTTTCCGGTTTTGTTATGACGCTCTATTACTGCGATTTTTCTCACTGTCCCGTCAGCAAGCCCCTTCATGACCTCATCATGGGTCATGGTAAGCTTTTTTGTCATAATCTGATTATTGATTATCCCGATAACGCTGTAGCTTTCCCTGACCGGGATATCAAAAGCATTCTCGTCAACATATGCATTGTTCACATCATCGAGCAATTCATCGGAATAGATCTTCTTCGGCTTTTTTATTCCGGCGGCGGGTATCCCGTCTTTATATACATCATATACGGTCATTTCCCGCAAATCGTCAAGCACTACCATATCTGCACGATATCCGCATCCTATAGCGCCAATATTTTTCAGCCCGAATATTCTTGCGGCATTTATAGTGCCGATCTGTATTGCCTTCACCGGGTCAAGACCAAGCTGTATTGTTTTGCAGATATTGTGGCGTATAGTTCCTTCTCTGCAGATATCAGCCAGATGCTTATCATCGGTGCAGAATGCGAGGCGGGATGTATCCGTGCCGTTTTCTATCACTCCGCGCATTATATCATCAAGGTTATGGCAAGCCGAGCCTTCCCGGACGAGCACAGCCATTCCCGTCCTGAGCTTTTCAATCGCTTCTTCATATGAAATACTTTCATGATCGGTATGTATTCCGGCGGTAACATAGGCATTAAGCTGTCTGCCTGTTCCGCACGGGAAATGACCGTCTATGACCATATCGGAAAATTCATCTATTTTTTTCAGCACATTTTCATCCCCGTCAAGGACACCGACGCTGTTCATCATCTCACCAAGTCCGAGCACACACGGATGATCCTTCAGCGGGGCAAGATCCTCTGCCTCCAGTACGGCGCCCGAATGTTCAAACGGTGTACACGGCACACAGGACGGGAGCATTACATAATAATTTGCCGGACTGCGCCGTGCAGCATCAAGGATATTCCTCAGAGCCTTTATACCGGCGACATTGGCGAATTCGTGCGGGTCGGTTATCAATGTAGTCGTTCCCCATCTAAGTTCCTCGAAAGCATATTCCTCGGGAGTGACCATAGAGGATTCAACATGAAGATGAGCATTGACAAAGCCGGGGCAAACATATCTGCCCTCGAGATCACGCTCTGTTTTTCCGCTGTATTCCCCCACGCCTACTATAATGCCGTCCGTCACGGCGATATCCCCGGGAACGATCTCCCCGGTAAAAACATTTACTACCCTCGCATTTTTAAGCACCAGATCAGGAGCCTCTTTCATAAGCGCTGCATCCGTCAGTTTTTTTCTGTTCATAACAAGCCTCCGTCTAAAACGCCGAGCCTGAGCGTATTTTTTCTGTATAATATAATAATATCATATTCCGCTCTTCTATTCAAGGCAATACCGCACAAAGTTGAACTGCCCAGTTCAGGCGACCGTAGGAAGTGCCCTTGGGGTGCACGCACCATGAACTGACACCGGCGGCACGCCGGCGTTCTGTTCCCCGCGGCTTTTTTCAGAACGCGGCTAACAAAGCTTCCTTACGAGTGCAGAGTGAGCGGAGCGAACGATTACGCGAATTACGAGCGCAGGCACTGCGCTGTGGGTCCAGGGAGCTTGCTCCCTGGTTGACGGTCCTTTTTAAAAAATCATATTACAGCCTTTTTTATTTACTTGACACCATATAACGATAATGATATAATAATTGTTAATTGGTTTTTTGGAGTGATTATATGATCAGCGGTGCTGAAATAATGGTAAAATGCCTTCAGGAGGAGGGTG
>CADCGS010000175.1 GCA_902801055.1 uncultured Ruminococcus sp.
GCATTCTCACGTACATAAGTCGTTTTCCCCGAGCAGGGCGCACCCCATACGCATATGATATCCGCCTGCTGCGCTCTTTCCTCTTCCTTACTGCCGCCGAAGCTGACCGTATTTTCCGACATCTGCATACTTTGATTCATATTCGGGGTGTAGATCATCTTTGTTTTCGGGTCGTAAAGTACGTCCTGCAAGCCGAGCTTGATCCAGTTAAGACCCAGCGGCGGCAGATCTTCCTTGTACCGCGCCTCGTCGATCTGAAGGACGTTACATTCAAGCCCCGTCTTATATGCCTGATACCGTTTCAGCACGTCGCCCTTGAGCAGCTCATTCGTATCAAATGCAAAGTACATCAGGTCCCTTTCACTCGGCAGCAGCAGCCCTCTGTCCAGCGCGTTTTCAAATGCCGTTATTACCGGCACGACTGCCGCCTTGACCGCCGCGCACAGCGCATCCTCTCCGAGCCGCCCGCTGATAGCATCAGAACTCAGCCCGAACATCTGACAGGCAAGCTCGTTGTTTCTTTGCTTGTTTTCGTTGAGCTGCATCTCTACGCTCGTGTTGCTGCTTTCGTGAAAGGTTATGCCCTTGTTCAGAATCATCATCGTGTTTCCGGTGTTCGCGTACATCTCGTTCCATTTCTGCCGCAGATCACTCAGCATCTCGGGTGTCAGCTTGTTTTCACTCGTCAGAAATCCCTTTTTGTTTCCTCCCGTCGATACAAGCATCTTTTCATATACGATCTCTCTGTACATCGCCGTAAGAAGCTGCTGATGGCTCAGCACTATGCTCTCTCCCGTCATACCGTCTTTAGTGTTCCGCAGAAGCTTTATAACGCAGTCCTCTGCAAGCCTCATCCCGTTAGATATCCAGTATTCTCCCGCCTTGAATATCGGGTCATCGCTCATATATGCCGATATGTACCCGTGCTTTATATACCGCAGCGAAAGGAAGCTGTTCCCGTCCATTTCGGGATAAATGAACCCCTGTCCGTAAAGGAAATAATCCGAGATGACCGCCTTTTTCATCTGGAACGGGTCGAGCAGATCGCCCGTATCGTCATTCAGCAACGCAAGCCTCGCATCGTCCTTGACTTCCTCTGTCGTATTTTCACTTTTGTTTTCCCTGTAAAGCCTGACGGGCAGGCTCGCAATGCAAAAACCTATGAAATCAACGCAAGCCGATACCGCAGGTATCTCCTCCGCCGTTTCCGGGCTGATCTCGATACTTCGCAGAATGCTCATTATTCGGTCGTCCGCGCTGACAATCTGTGCCCTCTGCTCCCTGCCGAACAGCCTTTGCAAAATCCCCATTTCCTCACTCTCCTGATCTCAATTATACACTACACGAGCACCGCCCAGTCAGCCGCGCCCTCGCCCTGCATCTCGAACATCTGCACAAGATACAGAGCATTGATAAGCGCAACGACCATATCCACCTTACCGCTGCTCTTTTTCTTGTTGACATAAAGATTCCGATTCGTGTCATACGTCACTCTGGCATTCTGGAAATTCAGCACGAGCATCTTGTTACTTTCATATCTGAATTTTCCTTCAAGAATACTGTCCCTGAGCAGCTTTGTCGGCGCGTGCAGAACGCTCGAATGCTGTCTGATCTCCACTGTTTCGTATTTTTCGTCCCACTTCTGCGCCGAGGACATGGCGTTTCTGCGGTCATATCCGATATATGCGATATTGCACCCGTATTTTTCCTCAATGCGGAATACAAATTCCTCCACAACGCCGTAATCAATAACGCGCCCGCCGCAGGCTATACACTTCATAGCGTCGATGAATTCACGGTAATCGACCTTTTCCGTCCTGCTCTTGCTGTCAACACTGTCGGCAGGAACAAAGCCGATGACGTCCGCAAGTATCGTCTCTCCGTCATCATCGAGCGCCGCAATAGCTACGGCTGTGTTATCAGTCGTTTCCGACAGATCTACTCCGATATATACCGTTTTTCCGCTCCAGTCTATAGGCTTGTCGGTCTGACAGCTCAGAACGTCCTGCGGATCAATATATGTCTCCGTCCCCAGCCCCTGATATATGATATTCAGATGCTTTGTCAGGAAGTTTTCCCTTTTCGACGGCATTATCACCGCGTCCGCTCTCTTTTTCCGGATATCGTCAAATACCTCGGGTATTTCGGACGCAAGCGGATTGCTCTGTATGATCAGCGCATCGTCCGTTTCCCAGTTCTTCGAGCTATCAGGCTCATACAAAAGCGAAAATACAGTCTCGTCCGGGTATGTCCCGTCAAGTACCTGCTTTGCCTTTGTTACCTCGTCCTCAAAGGGGTTGCTGATCGTCGGGTATTTTGTTGATATGATGCAGCCGAGCTTGTTCTTTATCATAAGCTGACCCGATCTCATAGCCTCTATCGGGTAATTCACGGGCAGATCACCGACTTCGTCCGCAACAAAGGCATTCGGCAGCTTGCCGTCCATTTTATTATTGGAAAACGCAAGCGGGATATAATCGTTCTGATTCAGAAGGCACAGTATATCGTCTCTCCTGACCTTGAATTTGCCGTCAAGCGCAGGCGACGAGCTGATTATCTCCCTTATCTGCTGCTGTATCTCGCGCGACTGTATGCCTGTTGGCGCAACGCTGTAAAATTTTGAAAATTTCGGCTCGGTAAAGAACAGGATTATGAAGATAACAGCGATCAGAAAAGTCTTACCGTTTTTGCGGCATATTTCAAGCACAGCCGTTTCGTATCTGCGCTGGCTTTCGTCCTCACGGTATACTACCGTAAGCGTTGCAAAAAGAAACAGCCATTGAAAACCCGCAAGGGTCTCAAAAATTGTCTTTCCCGCCGAAAGTCCCCTCGGGACGATCAGCAGCTTCATAAGCTGTATTATCTGCCTCTTCTTTTCCTTGTTGAAACAGAATCTGTCGCTTTTCTCCTGAGCG
>CADCGS010000176.1 GCA_902801055.1 uncultured Ruminococcus sp.
CTGACGGTTATCAAGCGAGTTTTGTGCAGAATGACGGAAAAAGAGCAAGCATATGCGGTGCTAAGCCGTAAGGCGTTCTTTGTGCGGTGTTGCCTTAAATCCGCGGGGAACAAAACGGAAAGTTTAGGTCAAGCCTTTTCAAAGGCGGCGGGTTCCATCTTTCGCTCAGTGGAGGGTAAAATCCCCCATAGAACATTGCAAGCCTGCGGTTTGTCTGTGCTTGTTGAAAAAAGAGCTTATAACGGAGGTGATATCATGCCAAAGGATCCGATAATTTTATTATCCTATATAAATACTAAGCTCAGGGATCAGTATCCGTCTCTTGAGGAGTTTTGCAGTGCCGAATGTGTCAGCATAGGGGAGATCAAGGAAACTCTTTCCGCAGCGGGCTTTGAATACGATGAAAAGCAGAACCGCTTTTGTTGATGCTCATGTCCGCCCCTGCCGGTCTGCCGCCCGGACTTGCCCGAGCCGGCAGGCGAGAAGCGTCCTCGCCGCCGTCCGCAGACGTAAACGGCGCAGTGCATTCTCCCAGTGTATTGATACTTGCGTACTGTGCAATGGATTGAGGGAGAGTATTAAGTATCGTTTTCTCTTGTTTCTTCACAATGGAAAAGGATCACATTGGTACAGTGCTTTTTGTATCTGTCAACAGCTTCCTTCGGGGATACAATGCGCATATCACAGCCGAACTGAAACAGCCAGCCGAAAAACGGAGGACTCAGCTGTATATCTGCCGTGATCCGGCAAAGCTTGTCGCTTATTCGCTCGATCAATGCATCATTCCCGAATTTATCAAAAATATTATCAATCAGCTTTTCGTCAAATTCAAGCGTTACCGTCATAAGATCGCCGCTGAACATACGGAAGGTCTGACCCGTAATGGATGGGATCCTCTTTTTTAATTCCTCCGCATGAAAAGAAACAGGATCATCGGTTCGTCTTATATCACTCATTCTGTCTATGCGGAAGGTGCGTGTACTGTTCTGTGTTGAACTATCATAGCATATGAGGTAATAATGACCATCGTTGGGTATGAGTGTAAGCGGCTCGACTAAATATTTTTCCCCGTCATGCCGGTAGATCTTTTCTCTGTTTTCATTCAGCCTGAAATACCGGAAGGAAAGACGCTTTCTGTTGTCAATAGCCCTGAATATCTCATCAATATTATAGAATGTATAATCATCGCCCGTTTTGCGCTTGTAAAGGGGATTGTTCTGCTCCATAAGCAGACTTTTCCTGTCATCGTTGTCGGCAAGCTTTATTATTTTTTCAATGAGATTGCCGGACATACTGCCTTTGATGAATGTAAGTGAATTGATCCAGTCAATAAGTATCTTTGCAGCGATCGTATCCAGAAGAAAATCCGCATCCTCTGAATACTCCTGGAGCTTGCTGCGCTCCTTTTCATCGGTACAGTTTACGAGCCTTTGCTTTAGTGCATTGATCTCGCTCACCGGACTGTTGTCTGTCATTTTCAAGGAATTGAGAGCCGTGAGCAGCATTTTTCTCTCGTTGAAATTAAATGCAATGCATCCGCCGGTCGGCTTGTCAAGAGTATAGTAATAATTCTGTTTGCCGTTGTTATCGCAGACGATACAGTAATCATACTGATTATTTTCATTGATGAATTCCATAAGCAGAGAAATATCTGTGCTGAGTGTTCTTCTGTCACAGGGTATGCCGAGAGATTCCAGCCTTGAACAAAAATCCTGAGTATTGATCGCCTTTTCTCTGCCCCTGGCGGTGCGAAGGATATCATTTATCATCATTATTTTGATTTTCTGATGCATTTGCCGAGCCATTAAAATTCCTCCTTATTAATATCAGTTCACAAAATGATCATTAATGAATTTATCTGTCTTTATTATATCGCATATTACATAATTTGTCAAAACAATCTGTACAATAAATCTGCCGCGATTTTGCATTGACTATGCGCCGTTGTGTTGTGATCTGCCGCCTGCGCTGTTACTTTTCATTTTCCGGGCTTGTTTCAGGGCTGTAATATCATAGTATATCCTCCCGATAAGCTGCCGGGAAAATTGATTTCCCTGAATATTTATATAATACTATTGAAATTTGGGAAAAAATGTGTATAATATAAATAGGACTCGGAATAATCATAATGGATTATTGTGTATGTTTTTATTTATCCGTGAAAAGGAGGGCTGCCTGATGAAATTCGGGAGGATAAAGATTATACCCGTTTTCATTGTGGTGCTGCTGCTGCTTTTTTCTGATATCACTTTGATTGTAAATGCCGATGAGCTGAAAGTCGGCTCTGTAAAGGGACTTCCGGAAAAGCTTGTCGTTCTGGATGATAACGGGCAAAGTGTAAGTGAAAACGGAGAATATTATTTTCATGTCGAAAATATGAAGGTCGCCGAGACCTATTCCAAGAGAATACAGATCATGAACCTCCGCGAGGATGCTACATATCAGATCACCTTCCAGGCTCTTCCGCTGACTAACGAAGGGAATATAGATCTTGAAAACGAATGTCGGTGTACGATCTACCTTGATGATAAGATGGTCTATTACGGAAAGGTCACGGGCGACGGAGAACCAAATATAACCGATTCTCCGCTCAGTCTCGGATTTTATGATCCAGGTGAAAGCCATATCTTGACGGTCTATGTCCGCTGGAACGGTACTAACGGTAAGGGTCATGTGGATTACGGCGCAAGACTGGTCGATAAAAGCGGTACGGCTGTTATCCGCGAAAAAAGCGGTAAGGCTGAGATCGAGGGAGAAACGACCTTTAAATGGATATTCTTTGCTGAAGTCAAAAAGTCTAATGCTGATGAAAGCAAAACTACCATCAGTGAGGTCTCTCCGGATGAATCCGACCTTCCCGGCCCCGAAAGCGACACTGATTTCAGCGGCGGCGGAAGCGCAAACCAGGAATCCCCCGAGACTTCACCGGGTACTCCTGTGAAGCCTCGCCATGATGATCCGAATAACCCGATCGCGACCGGCGAAACTATTGCATATATCGCAATAGGTGTAATAATGACAGCAACGCTGCTGCTTGCAATTCTTGTTCTCGGCAGGAAAAAGAAAAAAGAAAAAAAGAAGAGCAGTAACAAATCAGATAAAAAAACAGATAAAGATGAAGAATAAAAGGAGCTGACATAATGGTCGGCTCCTTTTTTTGAGATATTGCCTTAAGGCAACACAGCACAAAGAACGCCTTACGGATTAGCACCGCATATGCTGCGCCCGAAGGAAGTGCCCTTGGGGTGCGTGCCCGCACTGGGCAATTCGCGCCGGCGTGCCGCCGGTGTCAATTCACGTAAT
>CADCGS010000177.1 GCA_902801055.1 uncultured Ruminococcus sp.
GCCCTCAAAGGCAGTTGATTATGACGTACAGATCAATGTCAAGGACAGCGCAGGCACAGTCAAGTCCAAGAAATTCACTATCAAGGTTTCAGAGTCCGGTGGAACTACCGGCGGCGTTCTGACAAATAACTCCACTGTAAGCTCAACCTCTGTAGCAAAGGGTACAAAGGTTACTATCACAGGTAAGGCAAGCGGCGGCACATCACCGTATCTCTATACTTATCTTTATAAGAAGTCTTCCGCAACAACATGGACAGCTATCGGTTCACAGTACTCATCTGCAACATCAGCTTCCTTTACACCTGGTTCTGCAGTGAACTATGATGTTCAGGTCAAGATCCTTGATGGTAATGGCGAGACAGTATTCAAATCCTTTGTTATCAAAGTAAGCTGATCATACCGGGATTTTTCTCAATAGAATAGTTTGCCATAAAAAGAAAGGGCCGTCTGCATCAAGCAGGCGGTTCTTTCTGTGCTTTGGGGTCGGGGAATATTTTTAAAAAAATCAAATATAGTGTTTGTATAGGTCTGGTGTACAATATATTGTGTAGGTATTTTGTTGAAACTGACATTTCGTTCATGATATTGTGTATTCATCAGAATGAATAATAATACTTATCCATTGTGCAATATATACAAATCTATGAGGGATATATGCCCTGAATTATATATGTGCAAATAATAAGACAGCATTACGACGAAATATTTTTAATTCTTACAGGATAGTTATATTCTGTCCTTTGGAGTATATAATATGTTCGTTGTTCAGTTTTTTTAGCTCCCTCATCATGGCGCTGCGGTCAACTGCAAGGTAATCAGCAAGATCGGACAGTGAAAGCGGCAGGGAAAAGCTGTTTTTATTATAGCCCCTTGCCATATAATTTATATACAGCATAAGTTTTCTCCTGATCGTGCGCTGGCACAGGATATCCGTATGCATATGCACACGTCTTATCAGGCTTTCTGTAAGCTTTGAAACCGCCGGGGAGCATGAAAAGTCCTTATAGCTGAAAAGGACGGCTGTGCAGGGGGCAGAGGCCATTATATAATAAAGATTGGTTCCCGATAAGGGTATGAACGGCGCTCCGAACAGATCTCCGCTGTTAAAGTAATCAAGAATACTTTTTTCTCCGTCATCGCTTATGCTCATCAGACAGGCCATACCTTTTCTGATTATTCCGCATTGTGCGTTGTCAGGGTCTAATCTGATAATAATGTCCTTTTTTTTATAATTTTTCTCTTCTGATTCATTGTGATTTAAAATTTCATCAATTCCGACTATAGTGTCCGCTTCATATTTACTGTATGCTGTCATGATTTTCCACCCTCTATATAATGTATCTGTTTTTTGTGCAAAACGCTATATATTGTATTATAACACAAATTTGTTGCATATGCAACAGACAATTGCAATACTTTGATATACAATATGTAACAGCACTTATGAAGATCAGTTCATATGGAATATAAATATCAAGAAAAATGGAGATGATGTAAATGCGTATAATTAAACGCAACGGTTCCGAGGAGACCTTTGATATCGAAAAGATAATCAATGCCGTCACCAAAGCGAATAACGCAACAGAAAACGGAAAGATCAGTGAAGAGCAGATCCGCGATATCGCAGGTTATGTTGAGTATAAGTGTTCAAAGCTCAGCAGGGCTGTTTCAGTTGAAGAGATACAGGATATGGTAGAGGATCAGATCATGGCAAAGGGAGCCTTCCTTCTTGCCAAAAACTATGTACGCTACCGCTATAACCGTTCACTCGTCCGTTCCTCAAATACGACCGATAATAAGATACTCAGCCTTATCGAATGTAATAACGAAGAGGCAAAGCAGGAAAACTCAAATAAGAATCCCACCGTCAACAGCGTACAGCGCGATTATATGGCAGGTGAGGTAAGCAAGGATCTTACCAAGAGGATACTCCTTCCGCAGGATATAGTAGAGGCTCACGAAAAGGGAATAATCCACTTCCATGATGCGGATTATTTTGCTCAGCATATGCATAACTGCGACCTCGTTAATCTTGAGGATATGCTCCAGAACGGTACGGTCATCAGTGAGACGCTTATCGAAAAGCCCCACAGCTTTTCGACAGCCTGCAATATAGCGACCCAGATAATCGCCCAGGTAGCCAGCAACCAGTACGGCGGTCAGAGCATAAGCCTCACACATCTTGCACCCTTCGTACAGATCTCGCGTGAGAAGATCAAAAGGGAGTATCTTGAAGAGATCAATGAGCTTGGTATCGAGCTTCCCGAGGAAAAGATAGATATGATCGTCGAGGAAAGGCTCCGCAAGGAGATCACCAGAGGCGTACAGACTATACAGTATCAGGTAGTTACGCTTCTGACGACAAACGGTCAGGCGCCCTTCGTTACAGTATTCATGTACCTTAACGAGGCAAAGAACGAGCGCGAGAAGAAGGATCTTGCAATGATTATTGAAGAGACCCTCCGTCAGCGCACAACAGGCGTAAAGAATGAGGCAGGCGTATGGATCACTCCTGCATTCCCCAAGCTCATTTATGTGCTTGAGGAGGATAATATCCACGAGGGAGATCCGTATTATTACCTGACAGAGCTTGCGGCAAAATGTACTGCAAAGCGTATGGTTCCTGATTATATTTCAGAAAAGGTAATGCTGCGCAATAAGGTAGACAAAAACGGCGATGGCCACTGCTATACCTGCATGGGCTGCCGCAGTTTCCTGACCCCGTATATTGACGAAAACGGCAAGCCGAAGTATTACGGCCGCTTCAATCAGGGAGTTGTCACTGTCAACCTTGTTGATATAGGTCTCAGCGCAAATAAGGATATGGATGCGTTCTGGAGGATA
>CADCGS010000178.1 GCA_902801055.1 uncultured Ruminococcus sp.
CGCGAGTAGTGAATGTTCGGTATGAGTGCAGAGCGGAGCGAAGCGCAGCGACCCCCGCGAGCTGACACCGGCGGCACGCCGCCGACCGAGCCGGCAGGCGAGACATGGGGCAACGCCCCAGGAGGCAGCCCGGCAGGGGAGGGATTTTTCAGTATAATTTTCCAATACATTTTTGTAATATAATAAAAAAAACGGCGAATAATAATAACACAGACAAAACGGTACGGCAAAGATCATTTCAACCGACCGATGCCTGTCTGCTGTCAGGAAATGCCAAGTGCGGCTCTGCCGTCGGTAATTTCTGCGGCAGAGCTGCTTTTGTCTGTACAGACTATGTAAAGGAGAGATCATCATGTCCAGCAATTCTAATTCTATCAATGTTCCCGAGGCAAGACAGGCTATGGAAAGCTTCAAAATGGAATGTGCAAACGAGGTCGGCGTAAACCTCAAGCAGGGTTATAACGGCGACCTGACCTCACGTCAGGCTGGTTCCGTAGGCGGTCAGATGGTAAAGAAAATGATCGAGGCATACGAGAGAAGTATGTAATCCCTGCCTCAGTCATTTATTAAGGCAATACCGCACAAAGATAGTGCCGCAGATGCACCGCCGATTTTTTTCGTCAGAATGTGCAAAGCAAGCCAATAACCTGACGGTTATCATGTAAGTTTAGTGCAGAATGACGAAAAAAGGGTACCCCAAGGGCACTTTCTTCGGGCGCAGCAGATGTGGTGCTGAGCCGTAAGGCGTTTTTTGTGCGGTGTTGCCTAAAAAAATCCCCCGTATCCGGAAGCTCCGGATACGGGGGAAAATAATTACAGGAAATAACTGTTCAGATCATATAAATTTCTGGTATTGGTAATATCCTCAGATGTCGTTTCACGGACTGCTGCCTTGATCTTCAGAATATTTGAAGGGATCATGATAAGCTCATCTACCTTGAATGTAAGGAAATGAACTGTAGAGGCTGTATCACTGGCGAGCTGCCCGCATATAGCAACAGTCTTATTATTCTTATGCGCACTGTCAATGCAGAATTTGACAAGCCTCCGTATAGCATGATGATATGGACGATAGAAATCTGCAAGCTTCTGGTTATCCCTGTCCATAGCAAGAGTGTACTGAGTCAGATTATCTGTCCCGATAGTGATGAAATCGACCTTTTTGCATATCTCATCTGAAATAAGAGCGGCAGCCGGAGTCTCAATAAGTACGCCGATCCGTACATTATCACTGTATTGTATGCCTTCGAGGTCAAGGGCGTGTCTGACCTTATCAATTTCCCTCATTACATATTCGATTTCCTCCATACTGCTTATCATCGGAAGAAGGATCGAAAGCTTTCCGTGTACCGATGCACGGTACAGTGCTCTCAGCTGAGTTCTGAGCAGCTCGGGATTTTCAAGAGAGATCCTGATACCCTTGAATCCGAGAGCAGGATTTTTTTCATGGGGGATATCAATATAATCCATGCCCTTGCCGGAGCCGCCGTTGATGGTACAGATAACAACATCCTTGTCTGCGAAGGCTCTCAGCAGAGTGCTGTATGTATCATACTGTTCATTTTCATCCGGACAGTTTTCACGGCTCATAAAGAGCATTTCGCTGCGGTATATGCCGATACCGTCCGAATCATTTGCCTTTGCCTTGGAAATATCCTCAAGCCTTCCGATATCAGCGGAAAGGCGGATATACTGTCCGCTTTTGGTTTTTGGCGGCAGTCCGATCTGGTTCCTGAGGCGCTGCTGCTGCTTTATATAGCGGTCGCGTTTGCCCTGATAAAGCGCGAGAGTGTTTATATCGGGGTCAATAATGATCTTGCCGAGCATACCGTCAATGATAGCCATACGGCCGTTTAATCCTGCCAGAGGTTCATGTATCTGAATGACGGAGGGAATACCCATCGTCATTGCAAGGATCGAGGTATGGGAATTCTGGGAGCCGTCATTGGTCACAAAGCCGAGAAGGTGATCCTCCCTGAAGGAAATAGTATCGCTCGGGAACAGGTCTGTCGCAGCAACAATGACCGGATCATTTTCGTCGATCTGATAGGTTGGTTCATTCTTTTTCTGTAATATATGCAAAAGGATGTGTGATGCATCGATGATATCATTGCAGCGTGCGCGGAAATAATCGTCATCAATACTCTTGAACATATTTGCAAGCTTTATGGATGCATCATAGACTGCTGCTTCTGCATTTTTATGCTTGCCGATACCGGTTTCAACAAGACTGACAAATTTAGAATCCTCAAGGATCATGATATGTGTTTTGAAGATAACGGATTCATCTTTTGTCACACGTTTGCAGGCATTATCATAAATTTCACCGAGCTGTGTCTTGGCCAGCTCCATGCTGCTGTGGTATCTGTCCAGCTCTGATTCGATATTATCAATCTCATAGTCAGGAATATCCAGCAGCGTGTTTTTGAAAAACATGATTTTTCCGATACCTATGCCGTTAGAAACGCCTTTGCCGAAAAGCTCCTTCATAAGCTTCACCCCCTGCCATAAATATACTTCTAATACTATTAAACACCAAAATTACCAGATTGTCAAGCCGTGAGCTTTATATTTATACTATACAGATCGGTGCTTTTGACTGCATTACAGTTTTTACAAATCCCGTATATTATGGCAGAAATATGATAAAGCAAAGCCTGTTAATAAATCAAGGCAATACCGCACAAAGATAGTGCCGCCGGCGTGCCGCCGGTGCGTGTCCGCACTGGGCAATTCGCGGTGCGTGCCCGCACTGGGCAATTCGCGGGGGTCGCTGCGCTACGCTCCGCTCTGCACTCATACCGAACATTCGTAACTCGCGGTCTTTAC
>CADCGS010000179.1 GCA_902801055.1 uncultured Ruminococcus sp.
GTATCTGATCGTGCCGCGTCACGGACAGTATGTTTTCGGACAGGATGACGGGACGTATATGGGGGAACAGGTCATCAATGAGTGGAAGGACGGCAGCACAGCCGATGATTTCATTGATTTCCTGTGTGAATATGTGAGAGAAACAGTGCAGGATGCCGAACCCGATGTAAAATTCAAGTATGGTATGGACATAGAGGAATATCTGACAAAGGCGTTTCAAAACGTCAAAAAAGATTACCGCTGGCTTGATAAGGCAAAGCTTAAAAAATCGTGTCACTATGAGATTAAACAGATCAACGGCGACTGGGAGTTTGTAAGGTATTACGGAAAGGATTATCATATTTTAAACTGCAGATCCGCCGATGACTTTATCGAAAACGTGGAGTATGATTACCAGCAGGAGGCGCTCAGAATAAATCCCGTGACGGCTCAGTATGATGTGCCGTTTGGCGATATCGAGATATTCGGATGGCGTCTCGAAAGATATACCTTTTCAAAACTTCGCAGCGGCGATTACAAGGTAGAGGTGCAGGCGGGAGACCGTGTGACCGGCGGCAGCAGAGAATTCTTTATTACGCCGTATTGCTTCGAGGCAAAAACCTACGGTGAATTTCTTGACCGCTATCTTGATATTGTTCCGGGCGGCTCATTCGGACTGGGCAAGAAAGATCTTCTCTCTGACAATAAGCTGAAAAAATTCCTTGGATATCCGGAATAATGCTGCTCTGATCATCAGACCGGAGTATCAGACTTTCCGACCGGTATCCGGATATTCATTCCTGCCATTATAGTCCTGAACATCCTGACAGCTGCGTTATAATACAGCGTTTCTGCATTGGTAATAGCGTATTCCAGCGTCATCGGACGGTCAATGATACAGTGCAGGGAGGAGATACCGCAGTCGAATAACCTCTGCGCACCCTCACCGAGCGAGCCTGACAGCCCGATGCATGGGATACCGAGCCTTTTGGCGTGCATACCTACACCTTGCATGACCTTTCCGCAGACGCTCTGGCTGTCGGTGCAGCCTTCGCCTGTCACGACAAGATCAGCGCCCTTCAGCTTTTCATCAAAATCAATGAGCCGCAGGACTGTTTCGATACCCGACTGCATTTTTCCTCCGGGGAATACGCGCAGCGCAGCTCCCAGACCTCCGGCAGCGCCCGAGCCTTCAACGGTATCACAATCGATCCCGAATTCTCTTTTTATCACATCGCGGAAATTGCACATTCCGTTTTCAAGCTGTTCAATGATCTCAGGAGAAGCCCCCTTTTGCTTTGCAAATGTGCGTGCAGCGCCGTTTGTGCCGCAAAGGGGATTTTTTACATCACACATAACGGTGATGCTGCACCCGGAAAGTCTGCTGTCAAGACCTTCTGCATCAATATGAGCGACCTCCGGAAGCTCACTGCCAAAGCCTTTAAGCTCCCGTCCGTTCCTGTCAATAAAGCGGACGCCGAGCGCTCTCATGCAGCCCATGCCGCCGTCATTGGTAGCCGAACCGCCGATAGCCACGGAAATATCACGGCAGCCTCGGTCAAGAGCATCAAGAATAAGCTCACCTGTGCCGAAGGTAGTTGTATTCATAGGGTTGCGAAGCTTTTCCGGCACAAGCGGCAGACCCGATGCCGCGGACATTTCTATAATTGCCTTATTGCCGTCTGTTATCCCATAGGCGGCATTTATTCTGTTCATCAAGGGGTCGTGCACCTCAGCCGTTACGAGTTTTCCGTCTGCCGCAGAAATAACGGCATCGACAGTACCCTCTCCTCCGTCCGCAGCGGGTATGCCGATACATTCGCAGCCGGGAAAGACCACCTTTGCGGCTTTTGTCAGTAATTCTGCTGTCTGCGCGCTTGTCAGACTTCCCTTGAATGAATCTGATGCAAAAATAAATTTCATGTTCCTGTCCTCCTGAATGGTTTCTGATGATAGTATAGCATAATGATGCAGGTTTTAATAGTATTTTAAGAAAATCACCCTGCCGCGCCGGCGTGCCGCCGGTGTCAACTCGCGGTGCGTGCCCGCACTTGGCAATTCGCGCCGGCGTGCCGCCGGTGTCAATTCGCAGCGCCCCCCGCGAATTGAGAGCGCAGGCACTGCGCCGCCGGCAGAATAACGGGTGGGGTTGAAAAGCGATGTGGGATGAGTTATAATATAGGGGATAAGTAATAATAAAGGAGTAACTGATTATGAAAATAACTGAAATACTTAATACAAAAAATATGTCGCTGTCATTTGAGGTGTTTCCACCGAAGAAAGAAACAAGTTTTGAAAGCGTAAAGGCTGCAACTGAGGAGATAGCAGGCTTCCGTCCGTCTTTCATGAGCGTTACATATGGAGCCGGCGGCGGTACGAGTAAGTATACTTTGGATATTGCAAAAAACATCAAGGACAGATTCGGTGTTCCGACGCTTGCTCATCTCACCTGCGTCTCTTCAAGTAAAGAAACGGTTCATGAACAGATAAGCGCTCTTAAAGAAGCCGGCATAAAAAATATAATGGCTCTTCGCGGGGATCTTACTCCTGAATTGGAAAAGACTGACTGTTCAAAATGGGACTACAGATATGCGGTGGAGCTTATCAGTGAACTTAAAGAATACGGCGATGAATTTTGTATAGGGGCGGCTTGCTATCCCGAAATACACCCCGAAAGCAAAAACCAGAAGGATGATATACTTCACCTGAAGGAAAAGGTCGATGCCGGAGCTGATTTCCTTACAACTCAGATGGTATTTGATAATAACCTGTTTTTCAATTTTATGTATAAGCTCCGTGAGGCGGGTGTGACCGTTCCTGTTATCCCCGGGATAATGCCTATAACAAATG
>CADCGS010000180.1 GCA_902801055.1 uncultured Ruminococcus sp.
ATTTTAATATTGTTCTGTCCTCCGTGCGGAGAATGTCAAGGCAGAGCGCCTCAGCAGCATAAATGTAGCTGCGGATAAGCGAATCGTCCTCGTTGTGATCCACACGAAGAAAGTTTTTTACTTCCTTGACGGATACAGTCATGCGATCACCTCATCAGGGCTTGGTGACTTTTCCGGTCGTGCCGATTTTAAGAATCTGTACTGCCTCCGGCAGAACAAGCTTTCCATCTACACGCTCCTTTGCAACAAAGCCCACCATATCATTTCCGGCGAAAAGCTCGGTCAGCTTTTTGAAAGAACGAGTGCCTCTGTCGCCGATATTGTAGTAGCTGTAATCGCCGAAGGAGATCATATTTGTCGGAGCATATTCCGAGGTATAAACAGGGTAGCCTGCCAATCTTTCCGGCTCACCGTCCTTAAAGGACTGCTGCCACAGATACTGACCTTCCGAATCCTTGAGAGTGCGAACGGTTGCCAGAATCTTATCGTTCATAATGAAAGCTGCCTTTTTACGATAAGGACGCTTGAGAGCATAAACGAGGTTAATGATATCGTCACCCTTGAGAGTTGTTGTCGTACCAGAAATTACACCGCCGCCCGTTGCTGCAAAAATACCTGTCGGCTTTCCTCTGCCGTTGCCGTTAAGGAAAGCATCCTCTTCAGCGTTTGCGAGAGCCTTACCGAACTGGGTAATGATGTAATTCTCCAGACCGAAAGAGTTATCGTAAAGAAGCTCCTCAGTCACCTTGATAGCCACATGGAGCTTATGAGCATCAAGGAGTATCTGATCAAAGGTCGCATCTCCCCAAACAAGAGGCTCGCCCTCATCAATCCACGATGCCGCAGGCTTTGTCGCAGCTACATTGATCTTGTGGTCGCCGCTTGTCTTTATCTTTGTACCGAGGGTACGCATGATGTTCTCGCCGTTAAGTACATCTATAATGCGTTTATCATACTCTTCCGGCACAAGGTAGCCGCCGTCTGCATCCGAACCCTCACGAAGAACATTTGATACATCTGCAAAGTTGCTGCGGAGCGCTCCGAGCATTGCTTTTCTGTATTCCTCGCTTGATCTGCCTGTGCCGCCGATCTCGCCCTTAAAGGGCTTTGAGGTAAGCGGAGTATTTATCGGCTTGTTAAGCTCCTGCTCCATAGCGTCCTCACGCTGCATACGGCTGATCTCACGGGAGATATCCTGTATTTCCTTTTCCATCTGCTCATACTCCGCATAGTCTGCATCGTTGAGCGTGTTGTTTTCATTCTTGTGGGCAGCCGCAAAAGCACGGGCTGCCTCGATTGCCTTATTTCTTCTTTCTATCATCTGCATAATAGTCATAGTAAAAAATCCTCCTTATTTCATCAGTTCGTTTACTCTGTTCTGCACAGCAGAATAGTTATAGCCTGCGGCTGTGAGCTTTTGTCTGCGCTCATCTCCGTTGCCCCACTTGCCCTGAATAACTTCACGGGCAAGGGTCTCCACAGATTTTCCGCTCTTTGTATTGCCGGACATCAGTTCATTGACCCTGTTCTGTACGACAGAATAATCATATCCGGCAGCGGTCAGCTTTGCCTTGCGCTCATCTCCGGCAGACCATTTACCCTGAATGACTTCTTTCGCAAGCTCGTCCACGGTCTTTTTTGCTGTACCTGTATTCTGCGAGGTAGTTCCTGTAGAAGTGCTGCTCTGCCACTTGGGGCGATAGAAAGCATAGACATTGCTGTCGTTCAGGCTTCTCGTTTTCCTTTTAAATGAGGATGTGCTTGCCCAGTTGTAGCCGTAACCGTCCACATTGCCTTCAAGGGTTGTGATCTCGCTGCCCTTCACATTCTCCACGATGCCGATGTGGTCGCAGAAGTATTTATCCTGCTGCGGATAATCGGCATAGCGAAGGAAAATCAGATCTCCGGGCTGGGGCTGCATCGCGCCCTTTTTGAACCAGGTGCCGTACTTTCCGTCTGACGCACGGGGAATACTGCCGGCACCGCCCTCAACGGATTTAATATACTTACCGACAAATCCACAATCCTTCATAATAGCGGAAACAGCAAAGGCGCACCAGTCATAAACCGCGCCAAGACGCAACTTCGTGCGGCATACATAATAGCCGTCCCTTCCGATATAGGTCAGAGCCTTATCAAGCATTTTTTCTCTATCTGTCATAGTCAGTTTCCTCCCTTAAATGAATTTTTGAATTGTATCCAGACGGTCAAATATCTCAGCGACAGAATGACCGTTTTCTGTGTTTTTCTTTGTCAGCTTATTAAGCAGACTCGCATTGACAGCCTTACGGGAAAATAAAAAAGAGGTAGCGTTCTTCTGCTCCTCTTCGTCATCTTCATCCTCGTTTGGTGTATTTTCTTGTCCTGTCTCGTCATCTTCCTGCTCATCTTCTTCGGAAGGTTCTTCTTTTTTCTTACCGAAAATATCATCTGCAAAACCAAGCTCCACAGCCTTATGAGCCGACATCCATGTTTCCGCTTCCATCAGCTTTGAGAGCTTTGCACGGGACAAGCCTGTTTTCATCTGATAAGCGTTGATGATGCTTTCCTTTACTTCAGCAAGCATATCGATTGCTTTCTGCATCTCGTTATGATCACCGAATGCTATCGTTGCCGGATTGTGAATCATCAGGACAGCGCAGGGTGACATCAAAACTGCATCTCCCGACATAGCAATAACAGATGCTGCACTCGCTGCGATTGCATCTATTTTCACAGTGACCTTGCCGGGATATTCGGACAGCATATTGTATATCTGCGCCGCTGCAACACAATCTCCGCCCGGAGAATTTATGTAAACCGTAATGTCACC
>CADCGS010000181.1 GCA_902801055.1 uncultured Ruminococcus sp.
CCTGACGGTTATCAAGCGAGTTTTGTGCAGAATGACGGAAAAAGAGCAAGCAGATGTGGTGCTAAGCCGTAAGGCGGTCTTTGTGCGGTGTTGCCTTAGTTCCTGACTACTAACTTTTTACGACTGTGACCTTGCATGAGGATTCCTTGCCGTTGTAGGTGCGTACAGTAACATATGCTGTTCCGGGCGCAATAGCCTTGAAATCGCCTGTCCAGTTGGTCTTGGTCATTTTAACGATATTGCTGTTGCTTGTGCGGAAGGTGCGGGTAGCACATCCTGAATCTGAGGGTATCGAACAGCTGAGCGATGCCGTCTGACCGACCCGCAGCGTGAGAGCCTTTTTGCTTATCGTTACTGAGGTCGGCGCAGCCTTAACAGTGACCTTACAGGTCGATTCCTTGCCGTTGTAGGTGCGTACAGTAACATAGGCAACACCGGGCTTTACTCCATAGAATACTCCGTTCCAGTCGGTACGGGTCATTTTGACGATACTGCTGTTGCTTGTGCGGTAGGTGCGTTTGGAGCAGGCTGCACCCTCATTTACAGATGAACCGAGTGTATAGCTTTCACCTACGCCTATCGTAAGGATACCCTTTGTCAGAGTTATTTTCTGAGGAGCATTCTTCACGGTTATCTTGCAGGATTTTTCCTTGCCGTTTGCTGTTCTTGCGGTTATCCATGCGGTACCGTTGTTCACAGCCTTTACGCTGCCGTTCTGGTCAACGGTCAGCACCTTTGAATCGGAGGTGCGCCATTTTACCGATTTGTCCGAAGCATCAGCCGGAAGGACTGTCGCGGTAAGCTTTGTCGTTTCTCCTTTGCCGAGAGACATTGCGCTTGAATTCAGGTTTATCCCCGTAGGAGCTATTACCGGAACATTTACTGTGACCTTGCACGAAGCGGTCTTTCCGTTCGATGATTTCGCGGTTATGGTCGCGGTTCCGGCTGAAACGCCTGTAACCTTTCCGTTTTGTACTGTCGCGACCTTACTGTTGCTTGTAGACCATGTAACGGACTTATTTGTTGCTTCATATGGCGTAATATTTGCGGTAAGGGTGATACTGCTGCCCTTGTTTATTGTCGCGGAGGTTTTGCTGAGGCTGATACCTGTTACCTCTATCTTCTTTGAAAGATTTTTTATATATACCTCCTGACCGCTTACATTGGGGCTTTCGGAGATTATACCGTAGAGCGTTCCGTTCCTCATGCGCAGCCCGAAATACTGCTGTGAATAGGTATTCCCGGCGACCTTGACCGTCTTTTTAGAAGCGGGGTCATATGAATAAATGGCATCGGGAGTATTATAATACAGCAGACCATCATACATATCCAGTCCCGAAAATGCCTCGCGCCAGAATTTATTGCCGTCAGACTTCCATGTTATATCATTCAGGTCGATAACCGTTTCGGCTGTATTATTCGCGTAATTATACTTAACGATCTTTTTTTCAGCTCTGTCAACGGCAAATACAGCTTTTTCCGAAGCACTGACCTTGCAGAGCTTTGAGTTATAATTATGGAAAAGCATATTATCATATTTTTTATCTGTATCGTTGATATAGAAAAAGCCGTAATGACGAGAATCAGACTCATCGCTGTAAAGGAAATAGGTATGCTGCACCTGACCGGGCTTATCGGGAACGGGGTCATCCCATGTCACATCGACATTATAATATTTTCCGTCTATTCTTGCGCGGAGCCATTCATGGGTGAGGGGGTCGGATGCAACGATCTCGGTATAGATGCCGACCTGTCCGAGAAGATAGGCATAGACGCGGGTATAGTCCTCACATTTGCCGAAATGATTTTTCATGAATGTATAGGTTGAAGCCCCGTTTATCTGATAATGGTTTTCCAGGACAAGCTCATCATGCAGGAGCGCAGCCTTGGAGAATTCATCATTACACATACTGAGGTTTTCGTCAAGCTGATCCAGATAGAAATCGGCAGCCGAATGGAATTCACCGATCATTCTGTCGGACTCTGATTTTGACATAGAATAATTCGGGATCATATCAATAATGATAGTACCCCCGTTGACATTTCTGGAGGTATAATTTATCGTATTAGAAACGAAGAACAATTCCGGTGTAGATTTCAGCACTGCCATATGAAGTCTGGACACCATATTTGCCGGAAAACCGTAGTCAGAAATATCGATCTCTTTTTCATGGCTGAGATAGCAGTCTGTAAGGTATTTTATCAGATCCTGATAATTGCTTGCAGCGAAATCCGTATTGCCATAGTAGTCACATACCTCAACAAAAGACGGATCAGACTGTCCTGCTGCCATAACATTAATTCCGAAACAGCTTACCGATGCTGCTGCTGCAAGGCTTACTGAGAGTATTTTTTTAGATAACAGTGAAATCTTCATAAAAGAATCTCCTTTCGTACATTTTTTATATCTACATTGTATCACATCCCCCTTGCAATTGTAAAGCACCAATTTACCTATTGGGCTGCCGGGTCTCGCCGGCGTGCCGCCGGTGTCAATTCGCGTAATCGTTCGCTCCGCTCACTCTGCACTCGTAAGAAAGCTTTGTAACCCGCGATCGTAACTAAAGTCACGGGAAACAGAAGCGCAAAGTTTCGCCCACCTTTTCAAAGGGCGCAGTGCCTGCGCTCTCAATTCGCGTAATCGTTCGCTCCGCTCACTCTGCACTCGTAAGGAAACTTCATAAGCCGCGATCGGAACAAAAGCCGCGGGGAACAGAAGCGCAAAGTTTCGCCCGCCTTTTCAAAGGGCGCAGTGCCTGCGCTCTCAAATCGCGTAATCGTTCGCAAGGAAACTTTGTAACCCGCGAT
>CADCGS010000182.1 GCA_902801055.1 uncultured Ruminococcus sp.
GTGCGGGCGCCCGTAGGAAGTACCCTTGGGGTGCACGCACCGGAGGCACTCCGCTTTGAATTTTACTTTATGCGAAGCTCACAGGGCACTGTTGACATTTTTGTGGAATTGTATTAGTATTGTATACAGAATTATGTAAAAGGGGGAACTTTTATGAACAAAATTGTAAGAAAAGCGGTGTCGGTCGCTTTGTGCGCGGCATTGCTCGGGAGCAGTGCGGCGATCCTGCCTGTGTTCGATTCAGGGACAAGTGTAACCGTAAATGCGGCTCAGACCTATGGGAATTATGAATACGAAATTTCGGGAAACAGCATTACTATAACAAAATATAAAGGCCCAGGCGGCAATGTCGCTGTACCGTCTGTGATAAACGGGAAGCCTGTAAAAAAACTGGGCTTCGGTTCATTCGGTGAATTCAGTATGGTAAAAAATGTTACCATTCCTGAGGGTGTGGAGGAAATAGAAATGTGCGCCTTTATGGATTGCAGCGAGCTTACCAGCCTCATTATTCCTTCAAGTCTGAAAACCATAGGCAACAGCGCTGTGGCACATTGTACTAACCTGAAAAATATCGTATTTCCTGAGGGTGTGGCTAAAATAGATGAATATGCATTTTATGACTGCGGCTTCTCTGAGGTAGTGCTGCCCTATACCGTTACAAGCCTCGGCAGCAGCGCTTTCCTGCACTGCCCCTCAATGAAAAGCATAACTATCCCATCCGGAGTGAAAACTATCGGAGATTATGCTGTAGGCTACGATGTATATTTCAATAAGCTCCCGGGCTTTGTTATTAAAGGCTCAAAAGGCTCGGCTGCCGAAAAATATGCGCTAAAAAACGGTTTTGCGTTTGAATCCGTCTCTATTCCGGAAACAAGCGTGACCCTCAACAAGACGCAGATCGTTCTCGGCTGCGGCGAGACTACTAAGCTTACCGCTTCTGTACTTCCTGCCGCTGCAACGGATAAGACGGTCAGGTGGCGTACATCGGATTCCTATGTCCTCTCTGTCGATCAGAACGGTAATGTAAAGGCTGTCGCGGAGGGTACGGCATGGATCACTGCAAGAACCTCCGGCGGTCTGGAAAAATCCTGCCGTATAACCGTCAGGAAAGCTCCGGAAAAGATCACTCTTACAAAAGGAATACTCTCCATCGGCGTAGGCGAAAGCTATACCCTCGGCTCTGCATTAAACGAGGGCGCAGGCTGTGCAAAGCGTACCTACCGCTCAAGCAGCAGCAGTATCGTGAAAATGACAAGAACCGATTGGCAGGGTGATTTTGTCGGCGTGACCCCGGGTGTGGCATATGTTTCGGTTCGTACCTACAACGGCAGGGAATCCACCTGTAAGGTCACGGTAAAGGATGCCCCGAAATCCGTTGCACTCAGCAAAAGCGTTGTTACTCTCGGTGTGGGCGAAAGCTTCTCACTTTCTGCCATTCTGCCGGAAGATACCGCATCTGCTGCAAGAAGCTTCCGCACGAGCAACAGCAGTATCGTAAAAATGACAAAAACCTCCCCGACAGGAGAATTTACTGCTGTCAGTGAGGGAAGCGCATATGTTACTGTACGTCTTTTCAACGGCAAGGAGGCATCCTGCCGCATAAATGTCAAAAAAGCTCCGGATAAGATCTCGCTCAGTGCCAAGACCCTGACCGTCATGAAAAACGGAAAGGGTAAAATATCCATGATGATCCCGGGCGACAGCGGATGTGCGCTCAGAACATTCAGATCATCAAATTCCAAGGTCATCAGGATGACAAAAACGAACTGGACGGGTGAATTTCAGGCTGTCGGCAACGGAACGGCGTGGATAACCGGACGTACATACAACGGCAAGGAAGCATCCTGCAAGATCGTTGTCAAAGCCGGCAAGAAGATATACCTCAGTCCTTCAAATCAGCTGAACAATTATTATTCATGGGGCAACACCACCGAGCGCGACCAGTGCAATATCATTGCCGAAGCCACGAAGAAGTCCCTTGAAAGATGCGGCTTTGAGGTCAAGAAGGCGGCAGCCGACCAGGATATGTATGTCAGCATCAAGGAAGGCAACGACTGGGGCGCCGACCTTTATCTTCCCATTCACACGAACGGGCGCGGGCCTGAGTACAAGCAAAGCGGTACAATGTGTATGGTTTACCAGAAGAACGAAAGAAGTCTGTCTCTTGCAAGCCCGATCTACCATGAAGTCCAGGCGATAAGCCCGGGCAAGTACGATTACGGTATCATCGAAAGACCGGAGCTTGCTGAGCTTAACGGAACGATCTGTGATGCAGTATATATTGAAGTTGATTTCCATGATTTCCCTGAAATAGCAAAATGGATCATCAACAATCCCAACATGATCGCCGAAGCAATAACCCGCGGTGTATGCAGAGCCTATGGTGTAACATATGTTTTGCCGTAATCATAATCCTTTTTAAGAATCATTAATGCCTTTGAACAAGGGGGTGCTCTCTTTCCCGGAGCACCCCCTCTTTTTTCCCCCCCACTTGCCGGTGCGGCGGAGCGCCTCCGGTGCGTGCACCCCAAGGGTACTTCCTACGGGCGCCCGCACTGGGCAATTCGCGCCGGTCGCTCCACTCCGTTCCGCCGGCGTGCCGCCGGTGTCAATTCGCGGGGGGCGCTGCGCTTCGCTCCGCTCTGCACTCGAACCGAACATTTATTACTCGCGGTCTTTACTTTATTGGCAGAAGTGGCTTTGCTAAATGTGGAATGTGGAAAGTGGAATTTGGAATTGTTGTCACACTTCGCTTCCTGCCTGCCGGCAGGCGCTTCGTGTAAATATAAAACTTC
>CADCGS010000183.1 GCA_902801055.1 uncultured Ruminococcus sp.
CCCAGAATATATGCAAGGTGCCAGGATATCGCCTCTCCCTCACGGTCAGGGTCGGTCGCAAGATATACATAATCGCTTTTTTCCGCCAGCCTGACAAGATCGTCAGCAAGCTTTTCCTTGCCCTTTATTATTTCATATTTCGGCGCAAATTTCTTTTTTATATCCACGCTGAGCCGGTTGGGATTAAGATCCCTTATATGTCCCATTGATGCAACAACGTCAAATCCGGGACCGAGATATTTCTTAATGGTCTTCGCCTTGGCAGGCGACTCCACTATCACAAGCTTGGACATTATTTTTCCTCCGGATAAATCATTTTCTCACATATCTGCTCCCCGGCAGCTTACGTACAAGCCCATTGATCTGAAGCTCCGTCAGCGCGGAAAGCACACCGCTGATCCCGATACCCGTCCTGGTTTTGATAGTATCAACATGGATCGGTGTTTCTGAAATTGTATCATACACCGAACAGGCGTTTTCTGTCAACTGCTCTGATGAAATTTTTCGGGAATTTTTTTCTTCCACCGTTTTCTCTTCGTCTTTTTGCATATCAACGATATCGTTTTTTTGTATATTTTCATCAAAGCCGATGATCATTTCATTTTTTACCATTCCGGCGGCTTTTTCTTCGGAGCGTTCCTCATCATGAACCGGGATCTCGTCAAAATCGTTCAGATCCGGTATGGTAATACGCTGGTCTGCGGGGATATACTCCTCCTCATAATGTACCATACCGAACAATTCCTTTACTCTATTGTACGACAGAGAATGTATCCCCTCACCCGTCCTGAGATGCTTTGTCAGATTATCTATCTCCTGAAGACGGATATATTCCTGGGAAGCGCTCGTCTTTTCACTCATCTTGCTGATATAGCTGTTGTCAGGCTCCGGTTCTCCCCTGAGCGCCCTTTCGCGAAGGCTGCGCAAAAGCTCCTTTTCACTGATCTCAGATGATGTCATTGATTGCTTCTTTTCGGTATAAAGCTCCATATGCACAAAGCTTTCGTCCTGATCCGCCGCCGGCTTTTCCTGCAATTCCTCATCCGCTTCTGCTGTTTCCTCAGCTTTTTCAGGAGCATCATTTACGGGTTCAAGCGGAATATCATTTTCCGGCAAAGGTATTTTCAGCTGTTCCGGCGGCACATTCCCGGAATCATCGCTCCAGTCACAGAAAAAGGCGTATCCTGCCGGGAGCGAAAGCTTTCTTTCACTGTACCGCGGAACGATATAGCCCTCCGCCTTGACCGCGATAGCATCCAGAAATCCGATATCCGTCCGGGGATTGACCGAGGCGCTCCCTATAGCCGGTATCACCCTGCCATTATAATATGAGAGGATATCCATGTACGAGAGAACGGGAGTAAAGCCCGAGCGTATCAGGTAGTTTGAGCCTGTCGAGAAAATATGGCTGCAGCTTCCGGGAATGGAAAAGACCTTCCTGTTCTGTCCGATGGCGTATTTGACTGCAATAAGCGCACCGCTGCCCATGCCTGCCTGCACGACGAGCGTACCGTCGGAATTACCGGAGATGATCCTGTCCCTTGCGGGAAATGTATATTTAGTAGGCGGATATCCGGGGGGATATTCCGAAAGTATCGCTCCCTGCCGGATAACATTGTCGATAAGATAATCGCTTACCCCGCTTTGCAGTTTGTCGATGCCGCAGGCGATCACGCACACGGTATTACCTCCTGCATCTATACAGCCCTTGTGTGCATACAGATCTATCCCGACAGCGCCGCCGCTTACTATCACTGTATTATTCCGCGCAAGATCATATGCCATATTATACGAAAGCTTTCTGCCGTTCTCGTCGGGATTGCGCGTACCCACAACTCCCATATGCAGCAGGCTTTCATCAGGCATATCACCCAGAGTATATATCACTATCGGCGGCGTCGGTACTGCAGCCAGCCTTGCCGGATATCCGCTTTCGCCTAAGCCTGTTGCATTATAACCAAGCTCCCGGCAGCGCTCCATTATCCTTGTACTGTATTCATAATCCTTGTATTTAAGCTTTTCAAGCTCTCCCGGAGAGAATATCCCGGCATCATTCAGGGCAGCCTCATCCGCACAGAAAATATTCTCCGCATTATGAAAGATACGCAAAGCAGGGATAAGCCTTTTATTGTCCGTTCCGAGACATTTTTGCAGCCATATCCAATAAGCCGTTTCTTCTGTCATGATGACACCTCCCTTGTCAGATAAATCTGTACATTAATATAGCAGCGGCGGCTGATGCATTGAGCGATTCCGCCCTGCCCTTCATATTTATTTTAACACGGCAGCTGCATATTTCAAGTGTTTCCTTCCTGAGACCGCTGCCCTCGTTACCGATAAGCATTATACCCCCTCCGGAGAAATCCTTATCCTCTATATCATCAGCATCGCGGGGCGTAGAGCCGTAGCTTGCTATACCATTTCCCGCGGCATCACGCAGGGTCGCTGCAAGATCGCGGGATATCATGAACGGGAGCCTGAAAACAGCGCCCATACTTCCCCTTACGACCTTGGGAGAGAAAATATCGCAGCAGTCCGGGGAAAGTATAACCCCGTCCGCGCCGAGAGCCTCAGCTGTACGCAGGATCGTCCCCAGATTTGACGGATCCTGTATATTTTCAAGCCCGACATATTTTGCTCCCGGTTCAAGAGCGGTCAGTGTACCCGACATATCGGTACTGATGATACACAAAAATCCCTGCGGGGTCTCGGTATCGGAAAGCTTTTTCATAAGAGCCTCGCTTATCACCTCAGTGCGTTCAGACGCAGAG
>CADCGS010000184.1 GCA_902801055.1 uncultured Ruminococcus sp.
AGTGAAATACAGCTCTTGAAAGCGTTTTCGCCGAGCGTTTTCAAGCCCTTGGAGAAGGTTACCGTTTCAAGCGAAGGACAGTTTTCAAAGCAGCTGTCTGTAATGGAGTCAACCCCTGCGGGGATCTTGATGCTCTCAAGACCTGAATTGAAAAATGCCTCATCAGAAAGCTCATTCAGGTTCTTGCTGAGTCTGACTTCTTTGAGGTTCGGGGTACTCTGGAAGGCAGCAACACCGATCTCGGTAACTGTGGAAGGAACGACAACCTTTGTGACCGTTGTTTTGTTTTTAAAAGCATTATTGGCAATTTCAACGACAGTCTTTCCGTCAATGGTTCTGGGGATGTTTATTTCTGTATTTGTGCCGGTATAACCTGTGACGGCAACCGTATCTTCATCCACAGCAGCAGTGGTAAAGTTTCCTTCCGGCTCGTAAGCGAGCACTCTTGGTATTGCTTTATAGGCATCCGCTGCAGAAACTATTTCCTGCTTACCGTCTTCCACAAAGGGAGCCTTGTCTATGCAGAAGGCCTGAAAAGCGATCGTTACATCATCGTTGTCGATCTTGTCTCCTGCAACGTTCCGGGCATAGGTGATCTCGTTATCCTTGATGACCGGGAATTCTTTATTGTCGGCATCCGCTGCAACAATGCGGTAGTAAACGTCTGTGACTTCATCGTTGACCAGCTCATAATCGCGGTAGTAAACGTCTGTGACTTCATCGTTGACCAGCTCATAATCGGCCAATTCATCCGTCATTTTTGTCCAGCCTTCGTCGACCAGATAATTGACGATCTTATTGTTGTCGAGAGTGGTCTTGTCGCTGATCTCGACAAAGGTAAATACGTCGATATTGTTGGTCACTGTAACGGTCGGGTCTTTGTCGTCCTGCTGATTGGGCTTGATCTCATAGATCTTTTCTCCGTTGCCTTCATTATCAAGCGTTACACCGGTCTCGGTAAGAGTGATGTCAAGACCTTCCTTTGCATTTTTGCCGAACTTGTTGGTGATCGTGCCGGTGTTTGCCTGCAGATAGGCAAAGGTTCCTGCGCCTGCGATGACGGTTGCCGCCAAGGTGGATGCAAGTGTGGCTGTAAGTATCTTTTTCTTTTGCATTTTTGATTACCCCCTGAATTTGATTATAGATTAAAAATTCTGACTGCATATGTCAGGTTTATACGTACCGTCAGTCATCGGTATCTCTGTGTTTTTTTGAGCGTGTTAATGCTGCAGATACTGAAGTTATTACGATAACGCTGAAGAACATCAAAGCAGCTATCGGCAGCGTATTTGTCCCGTCTCCCGTCCGTGTTGTTGTGGAGCTTTCGGGAACTGAACTCTCGGGAACGGAACTTTCGGGAACAGAACTTTCAGGAACAGAGCTTACCGGAATCGAACTCTCAGGCACTGAGCTTTCCGGAGTTTCGCCATAAAAATTTGCACGGCAGATATTTGACTGACCAACGATATATGCGGATGTACCCCGAATAAAGGCAGGAGAAACGATGATAAAACATAAAATAACAGACAGCAGAACAGCAGTTCGCAGTTTATGCTTGTTCATCGGTATCCCTCCTTTCCGTCAGGGTGATCATCTGTTAATTTTCAAAAACTTCGTTATTGCTGAAATAGTCCAGCGCATAAACGTCAGACAGCTCTGCGGTGCCTTCGCTCTGTACGGCATAGGCGCGGGCTTCTATGGCTGACTCCGTCTCGCTTTCTCCGTGGAAGCTGCCGTCAAAGGTGTCGGAGATCCTGACGTGCTCAAAAACAGCGCTGAGCTGCTGATCTTCGTCCGACTTCGGCACAGCAGCATTGTATTTGTAAACGGTTACGCCTTCTCCTAACTTATTGTCTGCGTCAACAACGAGGGTCCAGTCTGCGCCGACATCTTCTATAGTGAAAAGATCGGTATATTCGTTTCTTACTCCGACATAGACATAACAGCTTGTGCTGTTTTTTGCAACTATGGGAGTCGGGTCCTTATCTACGACCCTGCCTGCAACGGTAAGATATGTATTTTCATAGACTCTCGGCTCGTCGTCTATCTTTTTGCCTGTTTCGGGATCGACAAGGGTCTCTTTCAGATCTACGGTTATCAGTCCGCTTACAAATCGGTTGACTACCTTTCGGCTCTGTCCCGAAAGAAAGGCAAAGGAGGGTACCAACAGACCGGTAGTAAGCAGAGCTGCTGCGGCTGCGCCTGCGATGATCGCTTTTTTGTTCATGTTCACAGCGTCCTTTCGGTTAAATATTTATTCTTCGTTTTTTAACCCGGATTTTTCAGTCGGCATTTTCGCCTCCTTAGGTATTGCTTTTGCTTTTTTCTTTTTGATGTGGTCAAGAATGATCCACATAACCGTCAGACCGATTAGGATACCGATGACGATATACACATAGACACGGTTGCTTTCTGCGGTCACAGTACGAAATACTGCTCCTATTCCGGGCAGACAAAGCTCCGCCTTGCCGACTACGTTGCCGAATGGGACAGTGTTCGGGTCATTGGTGTTATTGGCGTCGCCCCTTGTGATAAAGCTTCTTTCATCCTTCAGTACTGCGACGATACGGTGAGTAACAAGCGTTCCATTTTCGTCAACGGTAAAGGTGATAACATCATCTTCCTGAAGCTCGGAGGGGTCGACCGTTTTGACAAAGATCAGGCTGTCCTCGGGAAAATTCGGCTCCATACTGCCGCTGTCTACAGTCAGCATCTGATAGCCGAGCAGTTTTGTCCCCAGCATGATAAGCGTTACCAGCAGGAATAAGGTCAGCACGAAGACAAACAGAAAGTCTGACACAAAGCTTAGCTTTCCTTTTTTCTTCGTCTCGGTTTTCTGTCCGACTTTGGTGTCTCCTTTCGGCTCAGCCATTCTTTCCTTTGACTCAGGCTCTCTTTGCTTTTCTGAGGCATCCGTTTTTTCTTTCTTCAAATATCCACCCCCGTCAAAAGCATCACATCATTCCTTGATTTTGCGAATAGTTATCTTTGCTGTATATTTGCTGTTAATTCTTGAATTATAGCACCCTGAATCCAACAAATTTCCAACAAAACAGAGAACGATCAATATGTTCTACGTTATATACAAATCTTAATGCATCTGTTTAAGTATAATTACAACACATATCATTCACAGAAACGGATTTCATGTCTGCAGATGTTCACTTCGATCGTCAGGATCAAGTCAGATATCAAAAAATGTGTCCGGTACCTTTTTCCGGCAATTGTTTTATTGTTGCCGAACGGATCATTCTTATAATAGTAATCCAGTAAGCTGAGCATCTCACTATTTCATTTGAACACTTTGTCTAAATCCAGCCAAAAAAGAACATCAAAACTATTCAATTAAACAAAATTTTG
>CADCGS010000185.1 GCA_902801055.1 uncultured Ruminococcus sp.
ATCATTAATTATTGAAATAACGGGGCGGGCGCCGCCCAACCCCGTCATCCTTACGCTTTGTTATAAATTATTTCTCGTTGAGGCAAGCGATACCCGGAAGTACCTTACCCTCGAGGAATTCAAGGGATGCGCCGCCGCCTGTTGAGATATGGGTCATTCTGTCAGCATAGCCGAGCTTTTCAACTGCTGCTGCGGAATCGCCGCCGCCGATGATAGAGATAGCGCCGCTCTCTGCAACTGCTCTTGCAACAGAGATAGTACCCTCAGCGAACTTCTCCCACTCTGAAACGCCCATAGGACCGTTCCATACTACTGTGCCCGCACCCTCGAGTGCCTTTGCGAATTTCTCTCTTGTCTTGGGGCCGATATCAAGACCCATCCAGTCTGCCTCGATCTGATCGGAGGGAACAGTCTTAGCCTCTGTATCCGGCTTATATTCCTTACCAACGACCGTATCCTCAGGAATAAGGAAGTTTACGCCCTTATCCTTTGCCTTTGTCATGATATCCTTTGCAAGCTCTACCTTGTCAAGCTCGCAGATAGATGTGCCTGTGCTGTAGCCGAGAGCCTTCATGAAGGTATAAGCCATACCGCCGCCGATGATAAGGGTATCTACCTTATCGAGGAGGTTGGTGATAACGCCGATCTTGTCTGAAACCTTAGCGCCGCCGAGAATAGCAACGAAGGGTCTCTTCGGCTCGGTAAGAGCGCCGCCCATAACGGTGATCTCCTTCTGGATGAGGTAACCGCATACAGCCGGGAGATAATCAGCAACGCCTGCTGTGGATGCATGAGCTCTGTGAGCTGTGCCGAATGCATCATTTACATAGATCTCAGCAAGAGAAGCAAGCTGCTTTGCGAATTCAGGATCATTCTTTTCCTCTTCCTTATGGAAACGTACATTCTCGATAAGCTCGACCTCGCCGTCCTGGAGAGAAGCAGCGATGCTCTTGGCGCTTTCGCCTACAACATCGGAAGCCATTTTTACCTCAAAGCCGAGAGCCTTTGAAAGATAAGCAGCGACCGGTGCGAGAGAATATTTCATATTGAATTCGCCCTTCGGACGACCGAGATGTGAGCAAAGGATGACCTTTGCCTTTTTGTCGATAAGATACTTGATGGTTTTGAGAGCCTCATCGATTCTCTTGGGGTCAGAGATATTGCCCTCACCGTCAAAGGGTACGTTGAAATCGCAGCGGACAAGTACCTTCTTGCCGGCTACATCAATATCCTCAACGGTTTTCTTGTTAAGATAGTTCATTTTACTTACATCCTTTCTGTGCAGAGCATTTACATACAGCTGTAGATAATGCATCTGCGCTGTCAATGTATGCAGCGGCACCGCCGGCAGTATCTGCCGTATCGCAGCCGTTACACCTACATAATTATTTTAACCTATTTTGCAGATTTTTTCAATAGTAAATACCAATTTTATTGTCGTGACAGCAATTTTTCTGTAAAAAATCTGATATTTCATAATTTCACAAAGAAAAAAGCTGCAAGGCGCAATGCCCTGCAGCGTGTTGCCTTAAGATAATCGCCAAAATATTGCTTACGGTGGTTCATGGCAGCATATGGCGTATCGAGGCGCTGGATATCATTATCCGGCGTGCCGGGAACAGAAGCATTTTCCGTATCCGGTACGGGTTTATGGATCCTGGTGCCGCAATTATAGCATACATTAAAGCTTGTGTCATTGACTTTGCCGCAATTGGTACAATAAATACTGCCCATGTTCCTACCCTCTGTTCATACAAAAATCATAAAAGAAAGAATTCTATAAATTACACAAAATTTATGAATTAAACAAGGAGCAAAGCTCCAACAAGCTCGCTTGATTGGAGCGAGCGACGCCGTCAACAGACGTCGTGGAGCTTTAGCTCCTGCGGGCGTCGGTGGCTGTTATATTATGATTATACAATAATATCTGATGGCAGTCAATAGTTTTTGTCATCATTTGCGGTAAAATGGGTGCCTTTATTCACGGTAGACGGAATCTATCCCGAAATACTCCTCCAGCGTTTCGCCGCTTTCGTGAAGAGTCTTTGCGAGCTCCCTGCCGACATAGCGTATATGCCAGCTTTCGTACTGATAGCCTGTGATATCCTCCTTGCCCTCGGGATAGCGTATGATGAAGCCGTATTTCCAGCAGTTCTGTTTGAGCCATTTGCCCTCTGCGGTATCCGCAAAGGTGAACCATGTGCTGTTGATATCCATTGCAAGCCCCGTCTGGTGCTCAGAATGTCCCGGACGCGCCGACACCCTGTCAGCCTCCTCCGTACCCCTGTCATTACAGAAGCTCTGGTATGTGACAGCCTGGGTATAATAGCTGCGGAAGCCGGAAATTATTTCCATCCAAAGATCCTCCTCAGCTGCGTCACTGCTCATTATTTCAAATGCCTCAAGCGCTTCGCTGTCAAGCCCGTCACCGAAATCCTCCGGCAGGGAATAGGTCTTGTTCGCGATAATAACGCCGTCGATATATGTTACTCCGTCAATATTCTCTATCTTTTTTGTTTCAGCTGTAACGGTGCTTCCGGATGGGGACCTTATCACACTCCCGTCATCAAGCTTTTTGCAGCTTTTGATGCGCGCATAAATCACCGTATTTTCATCAAGCCCGTCGATAAAGTTTTTGTCACAGAGTCAGAAAAATCCTTATTGCGGCTGTATTCAAGCTCATAGAAATCATCAGATTCCCTTGTTTCCCAACCGAGAGTAATGCTTCTGACCTTGGAACCTTTCATGCTCAGTGAAGTCACATTTGGTCTGATGCAGTAATCATATTTTTTTGTGCCGCAGAAATCCCCGCACATTTTCACTGTCAGGGAATATTTCCCCGGTCCCAGATCCTTCGTGCTGTCATATTCAACGGTATAATCCTTTCCGCGCAGAAGGCTCCTGCTGCCGTATTTTATCACAACGGACGGCTCGGTGAATTTTCCGGTATATACCCTGTTCCTGACGGTAACGGTACATTGATCTATTTCTGTCTTTTTCTTTTCCTTTTCCTTTGCGGCAGCGGCAGAGGAATAACCCTCCGAAGCGGGACTGTCATTATTATGAGCGATGATCATGCTGGCGCTGCTCGTTTCCTTAGCGGCTGTGCCTGACGTCTCGTTCTTTTTTTCCTCGTTTGCACCGCAGGCAGCCATAGCCGAAATGCCCATCAGAAGTGCAAGCACCGCAATAAATACTGTTTTTTTCATTCCGTATAACCATCTCCTTACGGAAATCTGTATGAGTGCAAGGCTTTTGCTTACACTACATACCATTATTATTGTAATACCGCCGCAGCGGGAATGTCAACCGTCATACTACAACAGTTTGTCGTATTTCCTGTATAATTTATGGGCAAAATAAAAAATTTCCTCTGCAAAGGATATTACTCTTTCTATTGTTGCCATAAAATGATATAATATATGTATCCGTTAATATATTCGGAGCTTTATTTTTTACCGGGAGAAATCATTTGATGAGATTTTACGAAATACTTGATGAATATCTTGACCGTTTCGGCAGCAGCAGCAAGGAGCTGTCTGAGCTGAGCGATATTTCATATGACACCATAAGCCGCTACCGCCGCGGAGTACGCGAGCCTGCCCCCGGCAGCCGCCAGATCAGTATGCTTGCGAACAGGCTAAGCCGCATCGCACACAGAAGCGGCACAGAAATAAACAGGGATGATATCATTTCCGAGCTTTCACAGGCTCTCGGCAGCGACCCGGATATTGATATTTCAAGCCTCGGCAGCAATCTGAAAATTCTTATGGATGCCGCCGAGATCAGCAATACAGAGCTTGCGCGTGCCATCTGCTTTGACCCGTCGTATATTTCACGCATTATTTCCGGCAAGCGCCGACCGCTTGACCTGCGGAAATTCATAAGCGATACGGCTTGCTATATTTCCTCCAAGGCAAAAAAATGCAGATATTATTCCGGCTTTTGCGGATGTGTTTGGCTGCGGAGAGGAAGAGCTTTCCGATGAAGCAAGGCGCATGGAGCTTATATCCGGCTTTCTCGGTTCACGCCAGGATGACCACGGAACGGATGTAAGGATGCTCCTTGAAAGGGTGGATGAATTTGACCTTGACCAGTATATCAAAACACTGAGCCTTGAGGATCTCAACAGTACCATACCCGAGGGGATCCTTGAAACGGAAAAGAAGATCTATTACGGTACAAGGGAAGTAATGCAGTCGGAGCTGGATTTTATATACAAGACTGTCGCATCCGATTCAATGCAGGATATCATCCTGTATACCGATATCCCGATAGAGGATCTGGCAAGGGATATAAACTATGTCAAAAAATTCATACACGGCTATGCTCTTTTGCCGAAAAAGGGACTGCATATAAATATCATCCATGATATGAGCCGCCCGACAAAGGAGATAATCACCGGGCTGATAATATATATCCCCATGTATATGACAGGTCAGATAACGCCGTACTATTTCAGCGAGGATCACGGAAAGCTGTTTCATCATACACTGAGGTTATCCGGCTCTGTCGGGCTGACCGGGAACGGACTGGATGGCTTTCCCGAAACGACCCAGTATATTATGACCACCGACAAAAACGAGCTGAGATATTACCGCCGTTTCGGAGAGCAGCTTCTTTCAAAGGCTTTGCCGCTGATGGAAATATATACCGAGGACAGGCTTGATGAATTCGGCAGACTGATGAACAGCTGCTTTGATATTTCCGGCACAAGGCGCGTGATACTCAGTTCCCCGCCGCTTTTTACAATGGATGATGAGCTGCTCGAGGGCATCCTCAGCCGCAACGGTGTCAGCGAAAGCAAGAAGGAGCAGATAAGGCAGTTCATTTCCAATTTCAGGAGTAAGCTTGAACCGACGCTGCTGAACGAATATGTATATTTCCAGTTCCCGATATACAGCCGCGATGAATTTGCACAGCACCCCGTATCCGTATTTCTGTCTGAAGTATTTTACGAAAAGAATATTTATTATACATATGAGGAATATCTTGCTCATGTCCGCGATACGGCGCATTATCTTAACCGCTATCCCAAGACGGAGATAAACACCTCCGCATCACAGATATTCAGGAATATCGCAATAGCAGTTATAAACGACAAATATGTTGTTATTTCAAAAAACCGCAGACCGTCTATACATTTTGTGATACAGCATCCTAAGGCAACACCGCACAAAGAACGCCTTACGGCTTAGCACCGCATATGCTTGCTCTTTTTCCGTTATTCTGCACAAAACTCGCTTGATAACCGTCAGGTTAACTACGCTCGTTTTGCACAATCTGACGAAAAAATTGACGGCGCATCTGCGGCACTATCTTTGTATAGTAAACGATGACCGTGACGAAGAGAAATAATATATCCCCCGGCGGGTTTGCCGGGGGAATTTTTTTACAGCAGCGGTGCGACAAGCTTCAGTACATGACCCTTCAGATTCAGCGACAGCTTGTGGTTATATATATCGGGAGGAGCCACAAGCCGGCATTTTCCGATCAGATCGACCATATCCGCCTTTATGTCAGGAATACATTCCGTATCGTGCATATATACGGCACATTCAAAATGATGATACAAGCTTCTGTAATCGAGATTTATCGTACCGACGACGGCTTTGATATCATCGGAAAGAAATACCTTTGCATGGAGGAAGCCGGGGTCATATTCATAGACCTTGACGCCTGCCTGCATCAAAGACAGATAGTGGGATTTGGACAGTGCCCAGATAGCTTTTTTATCCGGTATGCCCGGCAGCATGAGACGTACATCGACTCCGCGTTCGGCGGCATATCTGAGGGCAACTCTGAGCGTATCGTCAAGTATCAGATAGGGCGTCGTGATATAGACATAATCCTTAGCCTTGTTGATTATATCCATATAGACACGTTCACCTATTTTATGGTCGTTCATCGGTGAATCGCCGTAGGGTATCATATATCCCTTAGCCGTGATATTTTTATCATACAGACCGAGATATCCGGAAAAAGCCGCAGTATCCTTTGTTTTTTCGCTGACCGTCCACATTTGCAGGAACATAAGGGTAAGGCTGTCCACTGCAGAGCCTTTTATCATTATAGCGGTATCCTTCCAGTGGCCGAAACGTACTATAGCATTGATATATTCATCTGCTAAATTAACACCTCCGCAGAATCCGACCTTACCGTCAATAACAAGTATTTTTCTGTGGTCGCGGTAATTATATGAGGAAGTAAGCACCGGCTTTATCGGTTCCCACATCTTACATTTTATTCCGTATTCAGCGAGCATTTTCGGATAGCTGTAGGGCAGAGTGGAAAAAACGCAGGTACCGTCATACATAACGCGGACATCGACGCCGGCCTTTGCTTTTTTCGCAAGGATATCGACGATCTTACCCCACATATGGCCTTCCTCGACGATGAAATATTCAAGGAAGATAAATTTCTCAGCCTTTTCGAGTTCTTCAAGCATACGCGGCAGCTTTTTTTCTCCGAGTGTGAAATACTCGACGGTATTATTTTCGTAGACCGGGAAATGTCCTACATTATATAAGTATTTGCTCAATGCGGCGGAATCAGCAGATATCTTCTGCAGACCTTCTATAGCCTTCTGATCCTGGACAAGGACATTTTTTGTCTCGAAATCTATGAGAGTGAGGTCACGTTTGAGGCGACGGTGACCGACCTCTATCTGTGTCCAGAAATAAAAGATCGTTCCCGCCACAGGTATTATAGAAATAAGCAGCATCCACGAAAGCTTTGCCGACGAATCCATAGGGCTGTTATAAAGCAGCAGCAGCACGACCACCTCGAGGAAGAGCTGTTCATCCATATAAATTCTTCCGATAACATCACCGAACAACAGCCACAGAGTCACAAGTACTGCTCCCTGCAGCAGGAGCATGATAAGCACCAGCCCCAACCGGCTGAACCATATCGAAAAAAATCCTTTTTTCCATTTTTTAGCAACTCTGAGTTCATTATAATTTGTTGAATTATCTCTTTTTTTACGGTTCCTGCTCATTAAACTAACCTCCTTAGAAAGTATTATCCCGCACGATCAAATCAACATCCAAAGTTCATCAATCCAATTCTACCATCATTACCCTTTTTAGTCAACCCCCCTTTGCTGCCCGGCGTGCCGCCGGTGCTGCTGGGCTGCCGCCCAGACCCGCCCGGGGCTGCTCGCCCCGGACCCCCGCCAGGGAGCAAGCTCCCTGGACCCGCGCGCTTACGCGCTATTCG
>CADCGS010000186.1:0-2690 GCA_902801055.1 uncultured Ruminococcus sp.
ATCAAGCTCAATTTCTTCATAATATGCTCACCTCTTTTTGAGTGTAGCATATCTTTCTTCAAATGTCATTAACATTTTGTTTACTCATTCAAAAACCCTAACTCCACACTCCACACTCACTCAGTTCCACATTAACCGCAGTCTATTAAAGGGATCTCATTATAATTCAAATTCTTCCCATGATCCTGCGGAGTATTTGAATTTTGTTTTTTCCTTTTTTTTGCCTGGCTTTGGCTCCTTGGAGGTGTCAATGCGGAAAATCTGACCTGCGTTTTTCTGGTCGTCATAGTCCATATTCTCAGTCTGATATGCAATAACGCCTTTTTCAACATCTTCGTCCTTTACGCCTGAGCTGAATACTATCTGTGTCGGCCCCATGGGCATTACTAACCGGTAAATATCCGTTCCTTCGATCTTTTCAAGCTCAACGCCCGGCCATTCTCCTCCGTATAAGCCGCCGCTTATCTTGTTTGTCGGGATGGCATCCCACCAATAGGCATATACCTTGTCCCACTTTGTCTTGCTGTTATCAAAATAGATGAAGTTTTCCTTTACGCTGAGTCCCGGATCGTCAGGAGCTATGCTGATCTCAGGCGGAACACTCCTCATACTTGTTCTTTCCTCATATTGTACCGATACACCGGATTCCAGTGCCTCGACCTTCTGCTCAAACATCGCCTGCAGGAATTCGGGATAGATGTTTCTCCAGTATAACGGCTCGTGACGTCCCGGCTCGTATTTGTCAAATACAAGCTTGTCCTTCGGATAACCCTTTTCGATCAGCATATTGTATACCGGCTCGTTGACGTCTCCGTTATCTCCTCCGAATGCGCCTGCATAAAAATACAGGAAGGGCGCATTTTTGAGATCGACCTTATCCTTGATGAATTCAGCCCATGTATTGTCATCATAAAGCTGGAACGAAGCGGACAATACTCCGGCTGTACCGAATTTATCAGGATGGGTAAGCACAGCATAAAATGATTCCAGTCCGCCGAGGGAGCTTCCTGCAAGCGAGGTATGCTCTGCATCAGTATAAACATTGTAGTTTTTCTGAACGAAGGGCATTATGGTATCGCAGATATAATCAGCAAATGCATTTCCGTGCTTTTCGGTATCCAGCGGCTCGCCGCCCATCTCGACTTTAAGCTCTCCGAGGTCGGGCACAAGCTCGTTGTCCCTGTTGCCCTCAATATTGGAAATACCAACGATAATAGCCTTGTTGTCGGTCATCGACATCATTGCAGTAACGCTTTCGGAAACATTCCAGCAATCCGTTTCGCTGTCCATTCCTCTTTCCCTGCCGGTAGCAAGGATCGTCTGTCCGTCGAACATATATATAGTGGAATATTTCTCAGCCGAATTTTTATCGTAATCCTTCGGCGTCCAGACATATACGGATTTGTCAATGCCGTCAAAGCTGAATTTATGCGTATCAAATTCCGGGTCATATTTCAGATCCATTCCCTCAGCATAGGGAAGGAGCTTCTTTTTATCAAGGTACCAGCCTGCTGTGAATCGGTTAAACGCCATATCCTTGCTGACGATATTATCGCCGTATGTGATATGCACCATATTATAGAGCTTAGGGTCGCCCTTGCAGGTGAAGGTGACATGATCATTTTCCTCTTTCGATTTCGTCATTTCAACATCTTCTGTTTTACCGCTTGCGGAATTATAGAATGTAGCGGTCATTTTGCTGTTTTTGCCCGCATCACGGATAAAAAAGGTATGAAGCTCGTCGCTTACTTTTTCCTCGGTGCCGGTTTCGCTGCTCTGGCTGCTTCCCTCTGCTTTATCGGGGGCTTTGCTGTCTTCGCCGGTTTTGCTGTTTTGTTCCGAGCCGACAGAGCTTTGAGATTTTTCCTTATTTTCAGATGATCCCTGGTTTGTGCATCCTGCCGTAAAGGATAGACACAGGATAGCAGTAAGGATACCTGCAAATAATCTTTTGGTTTTCATGATCATTCTCCTCCAGGTTGTTTTTAGAAAGTGTTTCTTTTGAATTCAGTATAAACTCAAAAGCATAATTTATCAAACAACCATTAAGAAAATAAAACAACCGGACAGACAATAATTAAAACAGTGGTTTATTTCTGTCGAACCATACACCCCAGTTTATTATTTTATCCTCGCGCATTTCCTTGACCATAAAGAGGACTGGCAGAACGACCGTTTCATTATAGAAAGTATAGGACATAATAAATCCGTTTTCCGTTTCGATCTGACTGCATTTCATAATATTGATATCGCACATTTTCTTCATCAGTTTTTCGGCTCTGTCAGCGGGAATTTCAGTCCTTGCGGCGATAAGGGAAAGGGAAAGGGGAGTATTGAGGCGGGTATACATAAAGGACAGTATTTTAAGGGAATCCTTATTTGAGAGGACGCTCATCACCTCAGCAATATTGGAAAGATCGCCGAGGGAAGCGGAAAAGCCCTTATCCGGCTCCGGCATAAAGAAGAAATATTTAAAGTCAGAGTTTAATCTTGCATCCATAATTCCCTCATTCAGGCAGAAGCGTGAGTAATAGCCTATACCCTCCGACTGTTTAAGATTATTAACGAGTTCAATACCGAGGCTATCCTTTATATTTTTTTCATTAAGGATAGCCATTGACGCAGCCCAGAGATAATGGAACATTTTTTTCATAGCCTCTGCCCTGTCTACCAATTGGATCTCATTAATT
>CADCGS010000186.1:2725-3355 GCA_902801055.1 uncultured Ruminococcus sp.
GAGGTATTTTCCCTGCCGAAAAGCATATCCGTACTTACGCCGAGTGCATCGGCGATCAAAGGAATACTTTCCGCATCAGGAACTCCGCCCCTTTCCCATTTTGAAACAGCCTGAGTAGTCACGCCTATCATCTGACCGAGCTGTTCCTGAGTGATCTCCTTACTGACACGATATTTTTTGATCTGATCTCCGATTATGCTCATAATGTGTTCCTCCTTTTTATTCTCTGCCGCCATCCGCTGTCAACTGAATATCAGAATACATATGGAATTTTTGGTCATGGTTTGCACCTTGCCCAAAATCATTTTCATCAACTGATAAAGGCTCTGCTTCAAACAGTAAAAGCAAGCCGTAGATTTGCAGAATTCAGCGTGGAATTCATACACCAGCTGAACGTACAAGATCACATCTGTCTATAAAGACAGATGATATTATCTCCGCGTTTATAGTGTACTTCAACAAATATTCAACAAAATTATACAGCATTTCTATAAATTCGTCAATCCGAATAACGGTCTTTATCTTTTGGGCTTTTATTAAACAAGGAGCAAAGCTCCAACAAGCTCGCTTGATTGGAGCGAGCGACGCCGTCAACAGACGTCGTGGAGCTTTAGCTCCTGCGGGCGTCGG
>CADCGS010000187.1 GCA_902801055.1 uncultured Ruminococcus sp.
AAGCCTTTAAAAAGGCTTGACCTAAACTTTCCGTTCTGTTCCCCGTGACTTTAATTCCGGTCGCGGCTTATGAAGTTTCCTTACGGGTGCAGAGTGAGCGGAGCGAACGATTACGCGAATAGCGCGTAAGCGCGCGGGTCCAGGGAGCTTGCTCCCTGGCGGATTCCAAAGGCGGAGCCTTTGGCGAGGTCCGGGCGAGCAGCCCGGGCAGGTCTGGGCGGCAGCCCAGCAGGGGGGCGCTCAAAGCTCCGTTTCTGTTTCGTCGTTGGTCGATAGCCGTCCTTTCAGGTGAGAATACATCAGTACTCTGTCACCCTCCAGAAGAATAAGGCTGCCCTTCGGCGTAAGGGTCATGTTGCCGCGCTTTATCATGATGATCACTGTCTGACGGGAAATGTCAAGATCGCGGATCATCTGTCCGTTCCATTTGTGCCTGTGCCGCAGAGTGACCTCTTTGAGATAGACAGGCTTGTCTCCCTTCGCGGATTGCGAGCCGAGTATGAGAACATCCCCTGACTCTATTCTTATGCTTCCATGCGGAACAATGGTGTTGCTGCCGCGCTGTATGACTGCGATTGTTGCGGAACCCGGCAGATGAAGATCGGATATTTTTCTGCCGACCCACTTGTCCTTCGCTTCGATCCTGATCCTGATGAAATTCATATCCTCCTCCGAGGAGTTTTCGATGCTTTGGAGCTTTGAATACTGCTCGACAAAGCCGGCAGAAATGATACCGGTGGGTATCGCGACCATGCCTACTCCAAGGAAGGTAATGAATATCCCAAGCGATTTGCCGAGCGTCGTTACCGGGTAGATATCACCGTAGCCTACAGTCAGAAGAGTGGACGCCGCCCACCATATGCCGGAAAAGGCATTGGAAAATACCTCCGGCTGTGCGGGATTCTCTATACTGTACATACAAAGGCTTGCCGCTAACATCAGTACAAGTATTATGAATACCGAGGACATGAGCTGCTGCTTTTTTCTGAGAAGTACATCGGTTATGACGTTGAGCGAATCATAGTAGGTGTTGATGCGGAAAAGCCTGAGTATCCGCGCAACACGGAATATCTTGAACGCCGCAGCACCCGCCGGGAAAAATGCAGGCAGATAATATGGCAGGAACGAAAGCAGATCTACTATCCCTGTAAAGGAAAAAATGTATTTCAGAATCGACTTTATCTCCTTGTCGTAGGGATAAAGACAATTCGCCGTATAAAGCCTGAGTACATAGTCTATTGCGAAAAATGCAATGGTGACGACCTCGGCACAGTCAAATACAAGCGAATATTTTTCATGCAGATCGTTGAAGGTGTCGAGTATCGTGACAAGAAGATTAATTATGAGCAGTCCGGTGCTGATGATATCGTAAAGCTGGTTTATCGTGTCGTCAACAACACCTACGGAAACCATCTTGAATATCCTTCTCCGGAAACGCTCGGGCTTTGAAACGTCAGGCTCGTCCTCCGGATAGTATTCGTCCGGGTTTATATCCGCAGCGGCTTTGTGTTCCTTTATATCCATAGTTACCTCCGTGTTGACAAAAAATTATTTCATTAATAACTTTTTCTTATATTATACACGTTTTTTTAAGAGAAGTCATTATTTTTTTCATTTTACTGTTGAACTTTCCGCCGCTTTGTTATATATTAAATATGTATGACTATCAGTATGCTCCGTTTTCCCTTTTGAGTTATCGGTTCAGGAAAACGGAAATTGTGTCAATAGATAAAGAGGAAGACAGAATATGAAGGTTATAGTAGTCGGCTGCGGAAAAATAGGCGTAACTGTCATGTCAAGTCTTGTCGATGAGGGACATGATGTTGTGGTCATTGATATTGATCCTCAGGTCGTGGAAAATGTTACCAATATCTATGATGTTATGGGTGTATCCGGCAGCGGTACGGATTATGATACCCTGATCGAGGCAGGGATAAAGGGCGCGGAGCTGGTCGTTTCAGTGACCTCCTCGGATGAGCTTAATATGCTTTGCTGCTATATCGCCCAGAGACTCGGAGTGCAGCACACGATAGCACGTATACGTTCGCCGCAGTATAATGTAAATAATTTCGGCTTTCTGCGTCAGCAGCTCGGGATATCAATGTCTATAAACCCTGAGCTTATCGCGGCACATGAGCTGTTCAATTCTCTGCGGCTGCCGTATGCGTCAAAAATAGAATCCTTTTCCCAGAAAAATTTTGAAATAGTCGAAATGGTGCTCCGCGAGGATTCTCTGCTGACCGGAATGACGCTGATGGAAATACGAAACAAGCTGAAGCAGAATTTCCTTATCTGTGCAGTGCAGCGCGGCGAAAGGGTATATATCCCCGGCGGTGATTTCGTACTGCAAAAGGGCGACAGGATAGGACTGACAGCCTCTCTTTCTGAAATACAGAAGCTGATGAAGGATCTCGGCTTTGAGCGGAAACAGGCGAAAAATGTAATGATCCTCGGCGGAAGCCGGCTGGCATATTATCTTACGCATCTTCTGTCCATGGCGGGAACAAATGTCAAGCTGATCGAAAAGGATCCGCAGAAATGCGAGGAGCTTTCCAGGACACTGCCGCCCAGCAGGAGCTTCTTCTGGAGGAGGGTCTGAATACGACCGATGCCTTTGTATCGCTCACGGGAATGGATGAGGAAAATATACTGATCTCCATTTTTGCCTCCGCAAAAAAAGTGCCTAAGGTCATCGCAAAGGTGAACCGCAGAGAGCTTATCTCAATGGCGGTCAATCTCGGTCTTGACAGCATCGTCTGTCCGAGAAAATCCGTATCCGATCTTGTGCTGAGATATGCCCGCGCACTGGAAAATTCCAAGGGCAGTAATGTCGAAACACTGTACAAGATAATGGATGATATGGTCGAGGTGCTTGAATTCAAGGCCGGAGCAGATTTTCGCGGATTGGGTATCTCACTGCGTGATCTGCGGCTGAAAAAGAATATCCTTATTGCCGGAATAATACGGGACAGAAAGGCAATAATTCCCTCGGGTTTCGATAAATTTGAATCGGGCGACAGGGTAATAGTCGTTGCCGCCGGTATAAGGCTCAATGACCTTTCGGATATTCTGGAATAAGGAGATCGTTTGAAAAATGAACAGACGAATGGTAGTGTACAGGATAGGGCAGATCATGATGCTCGAGGCGGTGCTGCTCATATTGCCGCTTTTGGTGTCCCTGCTGTACGGTGAAACGAAATGTCTGCTCTCCTTTTGTGCGGCAATAGGAACGGCGCTTCTTCTCGGAGTGATCCCCATGATCTTCATGAAACCAAGGGATAATGTCATGTTCGCCAGGGAGGGTTTTACGATAGTATCCTTTGCATGGATACTTCTTTCCCTTGTAGGAGCGCTCCCGTTTTTCTTCACCAGGGAGATACCGAATTATATAGATGCTTTTTTCGAGACAGTGAGCGGCTTTACAACGACAGGTGCATCGCTTGTGCCCGATGTTGAGGCTATGAGCAAGGGTATACTTTTCTGGAGAAGCTTTACTCACTGGATAGGCGGAATGGGTATACTTGTGCTGATGATGGCGATAATACCGACCGATTCCGGCCGCTCGATGCATATAATGAGAGCCGAAATGCCCGGCCCTGTAGTCGGGAAACTGGTGCCGAAGCTCAGGGAAACGGCAAAGATACTTTATCTCATATATTTTGCACTTACCCTGATTGAAACTCTTCTTCTGCTTGCGGGAGGGATGCCGCTTTATGACAGCGTTATCCATGCCCTCGGTACAGCCGGTACCGGCGGCTACGGCATAAAGGGAGATTCCATCGGAGGCTATAACCCTTATCTCCAATGGGTGATCGCAGTATTCATGGTCATTTTCGGGGTGAATTTCAACCTTTATTATCTTGCACTGATGAAAAAATTCAAGGCCGCCGTAAAAAATACGGAGCTTTGGATATTCGGGACAATGATACTTGTGTCCACCGTGATAATCTCCATAAATATTTTCCCGGTGTACGGAAATGTACATGACAGCGTGAGGAATTCATTCTTCCAGGTCACCTCAATAATGTCCACTACCGGTTATTCCACAGCGGATTTCAATGTCTGGCCGTCGATGTCGAGAAATATACTTTTTATCCTCATGTTCATAGGCGGCTGTGCAGGCTCAACAGCCGGCGGACTGAAAATCTCGCGTCTGCTGATAATGTTCAAGTCGATCGTCAATGATATACGTCAGCAGCGTCACCCGCGCTCGGTAGTAAAGGTCAAAATAGACGGAAAGGCTCTGGACGATACTACGATACGCCGTGTCAGCACCTATTTCGTGCTGTATTGTCTTCTGATGGTGCTGGTGTTCCTGCTGATATCCTTTGAGCCTTTTGATTTCGAGACGAACCTGACCGCGACGGTATCATGCTTCAATAATGTCGGACCGGGTCTCGGAGCCGTAGGCCCTGCGGGGAATTACGGCGGATATTCAGATTTTTCCACCCTGGTGCTTTCATTTGCGATGCTCCTGGGCAGACTGGAAATATTCCCGATACTTCTTGCATTCAACCCAACAAACTGGGTCAATAAAAACAAATAAAAAATAACGGAGGAAATTACTATGGCAAATCCAATCGTAACCATTACAATGAGAAATGGAGATGTGATGAAGGCTGAGCTTTATCCGGAGATAGCTCCGAATACCGTCAACAATTTCATAAGCCTTATCAATAAGGGCTTCTACAACGGACTTACCTTCCACAGGGTCATCAGCGGCTTCATGCTCCAGGGCGGCTGTCCCGACGGAAACGGTATGGGCGGCCCCGGCTATACAATAAAAGGAGAATTTGCTCATAACGGCTTCAAAAATGATCTGAAGCATACCGAGGGTGTTCTTTCCATGGCGCGCTCAATGATGCCGAATTCCGCCGGCTCACAGTTTTTCATCATGCACAAGGCTGCACCTCATCTTGACGGAGAATATGCCGCTTTCGGAAAAATAATCGAGGGCATGGACGTTGTAAACAAGATCGCTGCTGAGCAGACGAACCCCAACGACAGACCCATAATCCCGCAGGTAATGCAGTCTGTTACCGTAGAGACCTTCGGTGTGACATATCCGGAGCCGGAAAAAAGATAAATGATTTATCAGCTGTTGAATATGGAGTAAAGGAAGAGGAAAAATGGCAAAATATTTGTTTACATCAGAATCAGTTACGGAGGGACATCCCGATAAGGTCTGCGATCAGATATCGGATGCGATACTCGATAATATCCTTTC
>CADCGS010000188.1 GCA_902801055.1 uncultured Ruminococcus sp.
GTGAACTAAAAACAGGATATCTTTATCACACTCGGCTTATTTGTCGGGTGTTTTTCTTTTGAATCCGATATTTTTTCGATATATGCGGTGTTGCCTTAACCCGGTTGAGCGTATGATAATCGTCAGACCCTGTGATGAAACTGATCCTAATGCTTTTCCGTGGGATGGTAAATCAAAGGGTGCAAGCTCTTTGTGCCGGATACTGTATGATAGTCTTGGGTGGGATAAGGAATATAACTACAGCGTTCCCTGTCAGGAGCTGCCTATAATGATGAGCGACAGCACTGTAAAAAAGGTACTTGTTTTCGATCTTGATAACTATATCGGCAAGGTAATCCACAAAAAGGACGAGATAATAATTCCGAAAAAGCCGCAGACGGAGGAAACGGAGATCAGTAACGATACAAAGAGCTTTTACTTTCCGCCAGATGCCGGAGACGAACCACAGGAGCTTATGGAGCTTGCGGAGCAGGTACAGCAGGAGTTGGAGCTTAACAAGAGAATATTCGGCACTCCGGCTTTTAAGCATTCCTCTGCTTTCAGAAACATTGACACAGAAGGCACAGGAGAGGAATGGTTTATTCCTGCCCGACCGATAGATAAGGATCATAAGATTTCGGATGATATTATCGACAGTCTGATGACTGCGATAAAAGAAAATCCGCCTGAACCGCCGGGGAATAAAAACGGCAGCGATCAGACGGTCATTAATGTTTCAGGCAATGATACGGAGGTGGAATAAATGTCGAGAGACCCTTCAAAAAGCCGACCGTTATCCGACAATGTAAAGCGTATGATGTGGCTGGAAAGAGCGTCACCACGCAGCAGCGATGTATACAGTGCAAAGCGTGAATTTACCGAAAACGACCGATTGTTTTGTCACAAGCAGGGCTTACTTTTTATGGAAGCGGCTGCAATGGGACTGAAAATGGAGGATTTCACACCGCTGTATATGAGGAGTCAGCTTGCAGGTGTTGTGGATCATTATTTCTGCTCATCCTTTCAGAATGAATCCGACCTTGCGAAGCTCCTGCAGATGCCGGTCTTAGTTGATAATCCAAGAGTTATCATTGAAACGCTTTACTGGATAGAGGATATCATATCAAAGACAAAGGACACAGACAACAAAAGCCTTATTCTGTCAAAGGCATACCAGGCGGAAAGCTGTCAGCCGCCAAAGGCACTGCTTGAGTTATCCGGCGAGGATGTAAGTGATATCGACGCTCTTTCCTTTGCGTACTGGCTCGGATATATGTACCGCTGCGAATGTATCATGCACGATGAATCAAGCCGCATGGTTTACGGAGCGTTTGACGAAAAAACAATGCTGACGGTTTACAAGGAAATATCAGACAGTCCGCTTAACAAAGAAAACCTGTCGGACTGTGCTGTGACAATTTGCGAAATGCTTAACCAGCTTCTTATAACGAAAATCTGGAAGGGCAAGAACTATAAAGATTGCATATAAGGAGGAGTACGATGGAGAATACGCAGTTATGGATGAACGGGCTGAATCAGCAGAAAAGACCGATCACTCAGCAGACCGTTCCCGTGCAGTTCAGTCTGAGCCGTGAGGAGCAGCTTGAAGCCAAGCGGCTCGCCGAGGAGGCAAATTTCAGCTTTGAGGGCTATCAGGTAGTAAGAAGAGAGTTTATTTCTCACCGCTTTGACCCGGCTATGACCATCAGGGGAAACAGTATTACATTCAATAATTCATGTATTCCCACCTGTCACCGCACTTCGTTTGATTCCATCATCGCCGATGAGGATTACAAGGAGGCTATCCGCTGCGCCGATATCGTTCAGCGCGGTGTATATGAGCGCGAGGCAAAGGAGATCGACCACCTGCAGAAGGAGATCCTTGCCCTTTCCGCAAAGGAGGAGCCTTACGATGTTTTCATCTGCTACAAGGAGAGCGACAACGGCAGCCGCACTCCCGACAGCGTTATCGCAAACGACATCTACCACCAGCTCGCAAACGAGGGCTTCAAGGTCTTCTATGCTGCGATAACCCTCGAGGACAAGCTCGGCTCGGCGTATGAGCCCTGCATTTTTGCGGCGCTGAACAGCGCTAAAGTCATGCTCGCTATCGGCACAAAGCCCGAATATTTCACCGCTGTCTGGGAACGCAACGAGTGGAGCCGTTTCCTCAGAATGATGAAGACCGACCGCTCAAAGCTGCTTATTCCTTGTTATAAGGATATGGATGCTTATGAGCTGCCGGAGGAGTTCGCCCACCTGCAGGCACAGGATATGAGCAAGATCGGCTTTATCAATGACATCGTGCGCGGTATCAATAAGGTCATCGTCAAGGACGAGCCGAAGCCCGGCGCAAAGGCTGTTTCCGATGCACCGTCGGGCAATCCTACCGTCAATTCACTTCTGAAACGCGCTTTTATCTTCCTTGAGGACGGCGACTGGCAGAGCGCAGACGAATACTGTGAAAAGGTGCTTGACCTTGATCCCGAGAATGCCGAGGCGTATCTTGGTAAGCTTATGGCGGAGTTGAAGGTGAGGAAGCGTGACGATCTGAAAAACTGCGCACAGCCGTTTGACGGAAGCAGCAATTAAACAAGGAGCAAAGCTCCAACAAGCTCGCTTGATTGGAGCGAGCGACGCCGTCAACAGACGTCGTGGAGCTTTAGCTCCTGCGGGCGTCGGTGGAAATGCAAAACTTCACTCAGTACATAAAAGACAGAAACTTTAAAGCATATCAAGAATCTGTCTTTAAGAGGGCAGCTGCAATAATGAAGTCGGCAAAAACGATTAAGGAATATGAAGAAGTGAAGCAACTGCTGATACCAATTCGTTCGTTTGGTGATGTAGAGGCACTTATCGAAAAATGTAATGAAGCTATTTCAGACATAGAATCACAGCATGAAACAATTATTAAGACAATAAACGAAGCAATCAATAAAAGGGATTATGCAAAAGCGGCAGAATGGTATCAAAAAGCCGCTGAACAAGGTGATGCGGATGCTCAAAATGGATTAGGAGTTTTGTATAAAAAAGGACGAGGTGTCAAACGAGATTATGCAAAAGCGTTAGAATGGTATCGAAAATCTGTTCTTCAAGGTGAAAAAAAACACAGTTTAATTTGGGTAGAATGTATTACTTTGGAGAAGGCGTAAAACAGGATTATGCAAAAGCGTTAGAATGGTTTCAAAAAGCCGCTCAACAAGGTTATGCAGGGGCCCAAAATAATTTAGGTCTTATGTATGATAATGGAGAAGGGGTAAAACAGGATAATGCAAAAGCGATGGAGTGGTATCAAAAAGCCGCTGAACAAGGTTATGCGACTGCCCAAAATAATTTAGGGAGTATGTATTACAATGGGCAAGGTGTCAAAGTGAATTATGCAAAAGCAGCAGAGTGGTTTCAAAAAGCAGCTCAACAATGTGATGAAACTGCTCAAAAAATCTAAAAATTCTGAGAAAAAACTCGGAGTTTGTATGTACTGTGGTGGTACATTTACGGGATTTCTTATAAAAAAGTGTAATATATGCGGTAAGCCTAAAGATTACTAAAAGTACAGTTTTTTATCAAAGGAGGAAAAATAAATGGATGAAATTAATGGATTAGACTATTATAATAGTCTTTTTGACAATCAAGAAAAAGAAATATTATTGAAGGCACAGGCGTTTGATAAAATTGCAACGTTGTTTTTTAACAAAAACTTTGGTACAACTACAAAATCCGAGACAGAACTCTTAATGTTTAGCATTTTTATGGATGCTATGATAGATGCTAACAAGAATAGTTCAGGTGTGCTGGATTATTCGGCATGTTCCGATTATCATATTGGGAAGTATCTGGGAATTCCTCAAGAAAAAGTCAGATCATTAAAAATCAAAAAACAGGCAAGATATCCACAGTCTTTTGATTGGAGAGAATCATTGAAGAACTTAAGAAACCATATTCGTTATGATGAGAAAAAGGGTAAAATCATTATCCCTATACAAGACCCTAATCTTTATAACGAAATACGAAATTTCATTGAAGAAAATGGTGGTTTTATAGAAATACAGCGCGGCGCAAATTGTATTCAAATAAGACCCGAATACTTCTTTATTTTGTTATATCAGGCTGTTGATAATGAATCAGATAAAAAAGAAATCAGAGAACGGTTTGCAAAAGAATTAAGAGAACATAACGAAAAAACAAATATAGACAGTATTAAGGCAACACCGCACAAAGACCGCCTTGCGGCTTAGCACCACATCTGCTTGCTCTTTTTCCGTCATTCTGCACAAAACTCGCTTGATAACCGTCAGGTATCTTTGTGCGGTATTGCCTTAAAACAGATAGTGAGCTTAATGATGCAGCTTTATCATATGGAGACGATTTTTTTGAATTGGCAGTTTCTGTTGCGGAAGGTATATCTAATCCGTTAGTAGGTATTATTAAATGTATTCATTGTTTTACAAAGATTGCAAGACATTAATGCGTATGTTTTTTATATAGGTGATGTTATGTCTGAACAAGAAAAACCAAAACTGAAAATAACCCCGAAAGCCTACACAGGCGATACGTCCGTGATCTCTGCCCGACTGCCGAAGGATATGATAGCCGACCTTGACAAGGTGGCAAAAATGACCGGCAGGACGAGAAACGAGATAATGCTGATGTGCCTGGAGTATGCGCTGAAAAACCTTGAAGTGAATTAGGAATTTGGAATGTGGAAAGTGGAATTTTGAATTATAAGGAGTGAAGCTCGGTGAAAGAAAACATTGTTTTTGTAAAAAGCAAGCAATTTGCTGTAAGGATCATTAACTTATACAAGTATTTGTGTGATGAGAAGAAAGAGTATGTGCTGTCAAAGCAGATATTGAGAAGCGGAACGAGCATCGGGGCAAACATCGCTGAAAGCGAGTGTGCAAACAGCAGAAAGGACTTTTTGTTCAAACTGTATATTGCACTGAAAGAAAGCGCTGAAACAATGTATTGGCTTGATCTTTTGTATGAAACGGAATTCATAGATGATAAAATGTATCGATCAATGCATGATGACTGCGAGGAAATCAAGAAAATATTGCAGGCGTCAACGAAAACGATAAGCTCTGAATAACCTGGAATGTGAAATGATAAAAGTGGACACAAATAATTCCACTTTCCACTTTCCAAATTCCAAATTAAAATAGTTCAAAATTTTAAGAAATATGAAAGAGGTAGATCAATATGAGTAAATTTGTAATCGAATGTCCGAATTGCGGAAAATATGCCGAGGCAAGCTCAGGTCTGTTTGGTACGGGTCTTCGGCACAAAGAAAATAACCTGCAGCTGCCGTTATACCTTTGATGTAAAGACAAATAAGCTGACGAGCCGCAAGTGCGCCCACTGCGGCAATGATGTCGTTTTCGACCAGAGTAAGGGTGATTCGGCTGTCTGCCCCGTCTGCCATGAGAAGATAAACGAAATGTCCGACAAGACAAAGGTAGAGGAGTTTTCCTGCGCACAGTGCGGAGTTAAGCTCATTGCCGCGAAAAACGCGCATACATGTACCTGCCCCGTCTGCGACTGCGTGAACGATGTTCAGAGCCAGCTTACGCAGGAGCGCATCAAAAAGGACGGGCTGGCGAGCATAATCAAATACGAGGGAGATAACGATACACTCGTGTGGAAGCATCCCATCGAGGACTTTAACCTCGGCTCTCAGCTCATAGTACACGAAAGTCAGGAGGCTGTGTTCTTCCGTGACGGTCAGGCGCTCGATACCTTCGGCCCGGGTCGCTACACACTCGAGACCCAGCAGCTCCCGATACTTGAAAAGCTCTACAAGCTGCCGACGGATACGGACGGAACATTCCATTCCGAAGTGTATTTCATAAACAAGACCGTTCAGATGGCGATAAAATGGGGCACTCCCGACAAGGTGCGCTTTATTGACCCGCTTACAAGTACACCGCTCGAGCTTGGCGCATCGGGCGAGATGAATATTGCCGTAGATAACGGGCGCAAGCTGCTGATAAAGCTTGTCGGCACGATGAAGGGGATATCATGGGGAGACGGCTCGGGTTTCACAAAGTCCCTGCAGTCCTCATTCCGTCCGCTTATCGTCAATGCCGTCAAGACAAATCTCCCTGCTGTCATAAAGCAGAATGAGATAGATATTTTAGAGATAGACGAGAAGCTTGATCTTATTTCCGAATCACTTTGCGGCATCACTTTGCGGCAAGATAAGACCCGGCTTCGAGGAATACGGTCTGACTATTCCGCAGTTTTATGTAACAAATGTTGTTCTGCCCGAAAACGACCCGAATTTCAAGCGCATACGCGAGCTGCACACCATCGTGCTGCAAAGCAAGGTATTGCAGGCGCAGGCAACTGTCAAGACTGTCGAAGCACAGACTACTGCACAGTACCGCACCGCCGAGGAGCAGAGCAAGGCGCAGATCGAATCGGCGCGCCGCGAAGCCGAAATGGAGCGCCAGACGACGCAGACCGAGGTCGCCAAGCGCGAAGCCGAGCGCCGCGTGATCGAGGCGCAGGCGGAAGCGCAGGCGCTGCGTTTGCAGGGACTCACCGAAGCGGAGATCATGGCGGCGAAGGGCTACAGCCAGAAGGATGTTTTGCAGGCGGACGTGCAAAAGGCATACGCCGAGGGCATCGGCAACGGGCGGCGGCAGCAGTATCGTCGGAGATATCATGGGGCTAGGCATCGGTATGGCGGCGGCTTCGGCGGTCGCTCCGCAGATTGGCACAATGTTTACGGGAATGAACCCGGAACTAAACACCTCTGAAAGCCCTTCGGGCTGGGATTGCCCTGCCTGTGGCTGCAAGAATATCCAGAGCAGATTCTGTCCCGACTGCGGCGGTAAAAAGCCCGAGCCGAAACAGGAGGATACATGGGATTGCAGCTGTGGTAACAAGGGTATTACAGGTCCGTTCTGCGGCAACTGCGGAAGCAAACGTCCCGAACCGAAAAAGGCGGATACATGGGACTGCCTGTGCGGTAACAAGGGAATAATAGGTATCTTCTGCAATATGTGCGGCGCTAAAAGACCGCAGCCCGAAGAAACATGGGACTGCCCTTGCGGAAATAAGGGTATTATCGGCAAATTCTGCAATATGTGCGGCAAGCCGAAGCCCGAAAAGGAGACCTGGGACTGCCCCTGCGGTAACAAGGAAATTATCGGCAAATTCTGTAATCTGTGCGGAAGCCCCCGACCTGAGAAGAAGTCTGACACGTGGGACTGCGACTGCGGCAATAAGGGCATAACGGGAATGTTCTGCAACAACTGCGGAAAGAAAAGGAGTGACTGATAATGAGCAAGAATAAGATCAGAGTCATCACATTTGCGGCGATAGCGTTAGTCGTTTTCAATGTTATAGCCTTCGTGATACCGATACCTAAAAGTGCTGTTTTCTGGGTAGCCTATATCTTCGGTATGTTAGCGATAGCGGCACAGCTATTGTTTATGAATGTCGCCTTTTCGGGGAAAGAGGATATCCGCAGCAAATTCTACGGTTTCCCGATCGCACGCATAGGCGTTATATACGGCGCATGTCAGCTTCTGCTCAGCTTTGCTGCAATGGCGCTCGGGGCGTTCATTCCCGTGTGGGTGCCGGTCGTTGTGTTTGTTATTATTGCCGCAGCTGCAGGAGTCGGACTTATATCTACTGATATGGTGCGTGAGGAGATAGAAAAGCAAGACGAAAAGCTTGTCAAGGATGTCAGCAGGATGCGCAGCCTCCAGTCAAAGATGAATGTGCTTATCTCTCAGACGGATGCCGGCGGCGAGCTGAAAACGGCTCTCGACAAGCTTGCGGACGAGATAAAATACAGTGACCCCGTCAGCAGCAGCGCAACAGAACAGATAGAGGATGAGCTGAATTTCAATATCGAAGAATTGCAGAAAGCTATTGTTGACGGTGACGAAAAATCAGCGCTTACATTATGCAAAAAGACCAGCGGAATTCTTGCGGAGAGAAACAGGCTCTGCAAGCTGAATAAGAATTCAAAGTAATGGGAGGAAAACAAAATGGCAGTCCTGAAATGTAAAATGTGCGGAGGTGCCCTTGATGTAAAGGATGGCATGACAGTCTGTGAATGTGAATACTGCGGAACTATGCAGACCATTCCGCAAGTAGATGACGAAAAGAAGATTACTCTTTTCACCAGAGCAAACAGACTTCGTGCAGCCTGTGAATTTGATAAGGCAGCAGGCGTTTATGAAAACATCGTCAGCGATTTCCCCGAAGAAGCAGAAGCTTACTGGGGTCTTGTTCTGTGCAAATTCGGTATCGAATATGTTGATGACCCGGCAACGGGGAAGAAGATCCCCACCTGTCACCGTTCATCCTTTGAGAGTATTATGGACGACAGCGATTTCGAGCAGACAATGGAAAACGCCGACCCCATCGCACGCAAGGTGTACCGTGAGGAAGCAAAGACCATTGACGGCATACAGAAGGGTATTCTTGAAATATCCGG
>CADCGS010000189.1 GCA_902801055.1 uncultured Ruminococcus sp.
CTGCCACGCTTTCCAGCGGCAGCGTTATTGTAAGGTTTATGCTTTCGCACTGTTCCCCTTGTGTGGGCTTGTGTTCGGCTTTTTGGGGTTCTGCGGATAATTTCTCGGCTTCGCTTTCAGCCGCCGTGTCGGGCGTTTCTGCGGCAGTTCCTTCAAAGCCTTTCTGTTCAAGCTGCTCCAGAAGATTTTCGATTTCCCCGCTGTCGGCTCTGTCGTCAAATTCCAAAGCCCCGTCCTTCGTTACCGTAAAGTAATCGATCTCGTAGGCGCAGGTTGGCATGAATTTATAAACTGCTTCTGCTCCGGTTATTTCGGAAATTGCCTTTACCAGTGCTTTTCTCTCTGCTCCTGTTCTGTTGAATTCTATTCGCATGGTGATTGCCTCCTTGTTTTTTTGGTAAGTACATATATCACTCTTTTTCGCCTGAAAGTCAACAACAACGGCAGAGATAAAAGGAAATCTACATAGTACACAAATCAGGAGAAAATATGTACATCAAGCTGCACACCCTGCTTTTTGCAGTTGTCTATGACATACTTTGTACCTCTGGACTTTCCATCCCAGAAAGCAATTACAACATCAGCATATTCGATTATTTGCAGATTTCTTTTCAGCGGAGCACCTCTGCCGTACTTGTTGTATTCCGGCAGAAACTCTGTCAGCTTTAAATCATGCGACAAAGCATAATTTCTCGCACAGGTATCAATACCCTTTGCACCGCCGGAAACTATCTCCGTTGTATTCTCCGGCAGATATTTTCCCAGATCATTTACAATCAGACCTCTTGAACCTATAACTGCTACTTTCATAAAAGAACCCTTCGATTTTATAGATATACAGTATATTCACTTTTAACATTTTAACATATAAAGCAGCTAAAATGAACACATAATATATCCAAATATGAGGTGTTCTTTTATGGCAGTCAAGAGTGTATCAATCAGAATCGAACAGGAAATGCTTGATAAGATCGGCTATATTGCTGACTATCAGGGTCGTTCCGTAAACAGTCATATCCTTGTTTTGATAAGAAACGAAATTGAAGACTTTGAAAAAGAGCATGGTGCGATCACAGGGGATATTGACCCTGCTGAAAATGTCAAGCCTACAAGGAAGAATTGATTATTCGCTTTCAGCCGCATAATAAGCTATACCGGCAAGCACGAAAAACACGACCGGAAGTGAGACACCGTTGCCCCACATTTTATATTCCGCTGAATCGCTGTGGGGATTTTGCAGCCATTTGCGTATCTGATTATCCGTTTTCGGCTTTGTTTTCTTTCCCATCGCTTCATCGTACTCTCTGAAAATCTCCCTCCATTTTGCTATCTCTTCATCGGTAGGGTCATCCGATGCAAGATCACTGCACCACCAGTCAGGGAAGCCCTGTAATCTCGCACATTCAGTCGGAGTGAGCCTCCGCACAATGTATTCCATTTCATCATCGGTATCGTTAATGGTCGGAGGGTCTTTATAGTCGCTCGCCACAAGGGTATCCGCAAGCTCCTCCGATGCTTTTGTATGGAAGGATGATTTACTGGTACAGTAGGTTGGGCGAGCAACCGCCCCCGGTCCTTTTGCTACCATTGTCGGTTCAACTTCCTCCTGAATGGAAATAGCGTATTGTGCGTTCTGTCCCATATTATAGGTTGCTCTGTCGATACCGTAAGCCACACCGTGTTGTTCAGTCGTATTCAGTGTATAACCGACACCTTCTTCGGAATAACCGTTTCCGTGATGGGACGGTCTTGTCCCATTGCCTTCTATCGCCACAACGGCAATGCCGCCCTGATTACAGGATGGATTGCCGCCGTTTCCGTCAATAGTTCTGCTCGTTTCAGCCTTATAAAATCCGCTGTTTGGATTGTCGCTTTTCATAGCGTTGCTGTCTTTTGAGCAGATGCCGTAGGCTTCTACTACTGCTATCCCGCCTTGATTGGCATCGGGAGGGATGCCGCCCGTATCCACAGTTCTCGCAGTATTTGTTTCATACACATTCTGTCGAGCGTTTTTCGTTCCTTCGGATGTAAAACGGACATCATAGGTTTTCTCTACCACGAAGGGCTGATTGTTGCCGCCCATACCGTAGGTAGCGCTCACGGTTGGTGCTATATCATCAAGCACTTTATATCTTGTATCTTGACTGTGGTTATCTATCACTGCGGCAGGAACTACCCCTGCACGAAGCGTTGGAGATTTTTCCTTTTCATAACCGATAGATCGGCTCTTTGCTGAATGCTCCGTACAAAAGCCTGCCGACTCCATTACCACAGGGGGATGATGTGATTCGGCACGAAGAGTGCAGGTCTTTTCATCCGTAACATCCATTCTGTCTCCGCCTTGATCATTCAGAACTATCGCACCGTTTCTTCCCGTTGACATTCCGCAGTTTATTCCGAGCGTTGCCGCTTTGTCAGATACAGCACCGTTATAGCCGTCTACTCCGATGCCTGACGCTCCAGAGCCTTGCGTAATACTTCGGGCAGCCGCTTGCCACGAGCGGAAGCTCTCCGCAGAATACCCTGACAAGCCTTCTGACTCAAATAATATTTTTCCGGCACATCTGTCATTAAAATCTGCGACAAGATAGATGCGTTTTCGTCTCTGTGGGATTCCCCAGTATTGAGAGTCAAATAATTTCTCCCGCGTTGTGCCATTTTGCAGGTCGAGCCGCATCAATTTCACAGCCTTTGACCGAGCAGAAGCTTTCGAGGACTGCCTGGAAATCCTCTCCTTTGTTGGAGGAGAATGCCCCGCATACATTTTCCCAGACTGCGTATCTCGGATATTTGCCATTACTTTTACACCTCATTTCTTTTATGATTCTTATAGCCTGATAAAACAGACCGCTTCGTGAACCTTCAAGCCCGGTTCTCTTGCCGGCTATACTCATATCCTGACAGGGCGACCCAAATGTGATAATATCCACAGGCGGCAGGTCAGCACCGTTCAGTTTGTTTACATCTCCGTAATGCTTTACCTCCGGCAGACGCTTTTCCGTTACACGGATTGGGAACGGTTCGATTTCGGAATTAAAGACGGGCTTTATCCCGGCAAGGATGCCGCCCAGTTCAAAACCCCCGGAGCCTGAAAACAAGCTACCGAGGGTCAGTTCTTTATTAGCCACTACGCTCCACCTCTTTCACGAGATCGGAATAAGGTATTTTTTCTCCGTTGCGGATTACATACACCCCGTCTGCATCACCTGTATCCTCTACATATCTGCGGAGAATAACAGAGGCGTATTTTTCATCAAGCTCCATCGTGCAGCATATCCTGTTCATTTTCTCACAAGCCATAAGGGTAGAGCCGCTGCCTCCGAAGGTGTCAATGACTACCGCATTTTCCTGTGTTGAATTGCCGATAGGATAACTCAGAAGGTCAAGCGGCTTGGATGTAGGATGATCGGCATTTCGCTTTGGCTTTGCGAAATTCCAGATGGTAGTCTGCTTTCGGTCTGAATACCACTTGTGCTTTCCGTTCTGCAAAAAACCGTAAAGCACAGGCTCATGCTGCCACTGATAATCGGAGCGGCCAAGCACCAGACTATCCTTCACCCAGATACAGCACCCGGCAAGATGCAGTCCGGCATCAACAAAGGCTCTGCGAAAATTCAGACCTTCCGTATCAGCGTGAAATACATAAGCAGCACCACCGCTTTCAAGGTGTTCGACCATACGCTGAAAGGCGGACAGGAGAAAATTATAAAACTCCTCGTTTTTCATACTGTCATTCTGAATAGTCAAGCCGGAGGAGCTTTTGAAAGATACACCATACGGCGGGTCGGTCAGAATAAGATTTGCCTTTGTGCCGTTCATAAGAGCAGCAACA
>CADCGS010000190.1 GCA_902801055.1 uncultured Ruminococcus sp.
GCGAAAATCCTGACACGCAAGTGTCGGGATTTTTGCTTTGTATTATTCATTTTTAAGTTTTAAGTCTTAAGTCTTCAGTTTACTGTGTCAGGATTTTCTGAATGAATACCGGGCACAAAATAATAATAATTGCGTATTTGATATAATTCAGGTTATGAATATCAATTATAATTCTGGAATAAAGAAAAGGCGAAAATCCTGTTGACGACAAACGGCAGGATTTTCGCTTTGTATTATCCGTAAGCGGATAAATGAGTACTCATATTGCCTTCATTATCTCCATACATATCTGCATAGGGGACTGGTCGGCATTAAATACCATATCTGCTGCAGCCTTGTACAGCGGCATTCTTTTATTGTATAATTCACGCATGGCTGTCTCCTTATCCGGACGGTTCAGCAGCGGGCGGGTGGTGTCATTTTCAAGCCTGCGCGCTACCGATTCTACGGGAAGGTCAAGCAGTATTATCACTCCGTTCCTATGCAGCACCTCGACATTTTCCCGGAATGTAAGTGTTCCGCCGCCTGCTGCGATAACTACATCGTTTTTTTCGGATAATTCCCTCGCAGCCTGCTTTTCAAGCTCCCGGAAATGCTCCTCGCCGTATTGCTCGAATATCTGTGAGACTGTCATGCCCTGCTTTTTTTCTATATAGGAATCAAGGTCAACGAATGCCATTCCCGTTTTTTTCGCCAGAAGTATGCCTACAGTGCTTTTTCCGCAGCCCATAAAGCCGCACAGGATTATATTTCTCGTCCTTTTCATATGCGTTCCTCCCCGCTCAGAAGCTTTTCTGCAGCTGAGCTGCGCTGTCCTCGATAATCTGCTGTATATTGCCGGTATCATATACGCTCCCGTCCCATATCTCATGTGACGATACCGCCTGCCATACAAGCATCCCCATTCCGCCTGCAGCTTTTGCGCCGTTTGCCCGGGCATACTGCACCAGCTTGGTATCAAGCGGATTATATATAGCGTCAAATACAGCCGCGCACCTGTCCGCGGTTTTATCCGATACGGGTGAAGCGCCGATATTCGGATACATCCCTACAGGAGTAGCATTTATGAGCAGACCGATATCCCTGCCGCTTTGCTCCAGCTCGGAAATGAGGCAGGCTGATACTCTTGCTCCGGCGACCTTTTCCCTGACCTCCTGCGCCAGCGCATCCCGCACTCCGGCGCTCCTTTCGCGTGATACCAGGGTTATGTCACATCCGGCAAGAGCAGCCTCATACAGGAATGTCCTCGCTACTCCTCCGCAGCCGAGGATGACAACATCTCCCGCAAGCGGTATACCCTCTGTTTCCAGAGATTTCAGAAAACCGTCCGGGTCGGTCGTGAAGCCCTCTCTTATTTCCCCGTTGCGGACGGTATTGACAGAGCCGTACATTTCCGCTCTTTTGTCGAGCCTGTCAAGAAACGGAATGATCGGTTGTTTATCGGGAATAGTAACATTATATCCTGCAAGCCTGTCAAGCTCCCCTATCCTTGAAGGAAATTCCTCCGGAGCTACATCTATAACAGTATATTTTCCGGAGCATCCGGCAAGGCTGAAAAGCCTTTCGTGAATAAATGGCGACATAGTATGACCTATAGGATGACCGATAACGGCAAATGCTCTTTCAGACATAAAAATAACCTCCTTGTTTTTTATACAAAGCGATATGATATTGACAGTATTTTTATCAGATTTTTAGAATTATTGAAAAAATATTAGAAATTAGAATTTTTATATTGACAAATCGGTAAATACCTTATAAGATTTGAATATAAGGAAATTGTACAGCAGTCCCTGACTATTGTATCATATGCAATATGTTTTTGTCCATAACCGGAAAGCTGCTGCACACAATTTTTTATATTATTTATTTTTTAGGAGGACTAAGTTATGGTACTGGAAAAGGTAAAAACTATTCTTAGCGAGCAGTTTGATGTTGAGGAAGATACAATCACTCCCGAAACCTCTATTATCAATGATCTTGGTGCAGATTCACTTGATGTTGTTGATCTGCTCATGACTATTGATGATGAATTCGGCGTAGAAGTTCCGGATGAGGATGTTGAAAAGGTCAAGACTGTTGAGGATCTCGTAGCATATATCGAGGCTCGTCAGTAATTGCGATCATTAAGTCCTGAATGCCTGCAGTTTTCTGCGGGCATTTTTTTATTAGGGCAATACCGCACAAAGATAGTGCCGCAGATGCGCCGCGGAGTGCCTCCGCTGTCAATTCGCGCCGGTCGCTCCACTTCGTTCCGCTCTGCACTCAGACCGAACATTCACTACTCGCGGTCGTTACTTTGTTGACAGGTGCGGCGGCGTTCTGTTCCCCGTGGCTTTAACTCCGGGCGCGGGTTACAAAGCTTCCTTTCGAGTGCAGAGTGAGCGTAGCGAACGATTACGCGAATTGCCCAGTGCGGGCACGCACGCGGCACGCCGGCGCGAATTGCCCAGTGCGGGCACGCACCCCAAGGGCACTTCCTTCGGGCGCAGCAGATGTGGTGCTAAGGCAATACCGCACAAAGATAGTGCCGCAGATGCGCCGTCTATTTTTTCGTCAGAATGTGCAAAACGAGTGCCGTTAACCTGACGGTTATCAAGCGA
>CADCGS010000191.1 GCA_902801055.1 uncultured Ruminococcus sp.
TACGTCCTTGTCAAGCTTGGCTTTTTTCGCTTCAAAATCAGCAACTATTACTTTTGTCTTGTCAATCAGTTTATCGTCAAGAGTTCTGATGGTTTTTTCTGCGGCTTCGATCTCTGCCCGAAGCCTTGTAATTGTAGATTCAAGCTTACCGCGTTCTCTGTTCATCTTATCTTTTTCAGCAGAAACAGCTAAATCACGTTCAGCCTCCAAGCCTCTGAGTTTGTTATTATAGCTTTCTTTGAAGGCTCGTGCTCGTTCAATCTTGCCGTTGCTGTCCCTGATCTTCATCAGCTCGGAATACTTTTCGGAAAGATCATAACTGCGCCATTTTTCCGCCTGATAATCCTCGGGTATATCCTTTGCGATATCCTCGATAAATGCCTGTTTGTTACGGATATCCCTGTTGATATCCTGTCGGGAACTGAAATATGTACCCTTGTCGCTCTGGATATCATTCAGTACCTGGAGTATATTCTGGCTGTAATCCACTCCGGGCGGTATCTCTCCGAATTGATCACGTATCCAGTTCAGATCCCAATTAAACTCTATCAGATCGAGTATAGCCCGGTTCTGCTCGTTTTTCGTCATTTGTGTAAAGGCTACCGGATCAAGCTGGAGAGGAGTGATTATGCTTTTGAGGAAGCTTTCCGGGCGCATTACCCTGTCATTGCCGTTTCTAACAAAGATAGTATCGGCTTTTTCCGTTCTCGCCTTGCGGTCGATAGTCATATTGGTATCGGTCTCGATTATAATCTCGCCCTCAGTCTCTCCGTTCCTGACGATCCAGTCCCGCTTTGACGAATTCGTCAGGGCATAACGAATAGCATCAAGTACCGATGTCTTTCCCGCTCCCTTGGGTCCCGTGATCTCTACGCTTTTGCCGCTCAGCTCCTGTTCTGATATCCCGAACAAGGAACGTATCTTTATCTTACTTGTTCTCATTTTTTATCCTCCGATCAATCAAATGTCATCTGCTCGTTAATTACCGGTCGCATTGTATACTCGCGCCGAAGCTCGTCCCACGCCATTTCATAGCTTCCGTCCGATCTGCCCTTTTCTTCGCTTTTCACCTGCATGACCGAGCTTATCCGGTGTTCAAACATCGGCATTATTATTTCGCGTATGCCGTCGGGCGACGATTCGTCTATCATTGTTCTTCTGATAAGATCAATGTCGAGCCTGAGCGTCACAGACGCCGTATCACTATGCTTTATCATCATATTGCCGACCGTCCGGGCAAGAAGCTTGTCGAAATCGTTCCGCAGCGCCGTGAAAACGTCCGCGTTAAGTGTCAGTCTTTCCATATTCAAGCCTCCCACGTATGTTTCAGCAGCCATCCGCGCGCAGACTGTATCTGTTCGGGGGTAAGGCTGACATATCCGTTTTGTTCTTTAGCCGCAATGATAACGGTGCCGAATATCCTGCCCCAAAGTGTTTTCAGGTTCGGGTTTCCTTTACGCTTGCTGTTTACGTTCATTATGAGCTTCAGACCGTTTTCGGGGATAGTGACCTCTGTCGAAAGTCCTCCGACGATACGGTTTACTGCTTCGATACTGTTCTCGATTTCCAAAATTTCAGATAAAGCACGGGGACGCTGGATCACAGCTTTGATCATGTCAGGCATTTGGTTTTTCCTCCTTCATCCTGTTTGTTTTGTATTCATTGTATTTTTTCCTGTATTCGTATGACTTGCCGAATATATTCCAGGCAGCCTTGACAACATTCGGCTCATATGGTCTGATCTTTTCCAGATCATCTACTGCTTTATATGATATCGGACATCCGCAGCAACCTGTTCTTGTCAGTCCGTAGACCTCATAAGCATCTGAATAGCGTATGTTGTAGTAGTCTTTGTACCAAGCCTTATCTTTATCAGTAACATAGTACAACGGTTTAAACCTGTATTTACCGTCAGCCGTTTCCGAAAAACACATCGTATTTGTTTCATTCCACTGTTCTGATCTCGGCACGGAACGCATACCGCCTTCATCTCGGCGCTCGCCGGTGATAACCATTTCATAGCTTTTCTGCACTCGATGTGCAAGCTGTTTCTTGCAGTAATCACAGCATTTTGCGCTGATCTTAAAATCGGGAGGGTATTCCCTGATAAAGTCAAGCATATATTTACTTGAATTTATTACAAGCTGGATGTTGGGTCTTGGTTCGCCCGCTGAATTGCAACAGCAGAGAAAATTTATAAGGCTTTGACATTTCGGATAACGCTCTTTCAGTTCCTGACGTTTTGCGGCTTTGTCCTCGGCTTGTGCATACTCATCAGCTATTGAGAGCGGTATGCCCTTCTTCTGCCATTCTGATAATCCTCCGGACATGATCTTTGACACGAAGAGTATCCCATATTCTCTCGATGCTTTTACGATGCTGATTTTCGGTCTGTACTCTTCGATCTCAACTCCGTACTTTTCAGCGGTAGCCTTGACGTGGTCTTTTGTCGCTGTCATTTCAAGCCCCGTGTTGAAAAATACATATTTAATCGGTTGGATATAACCCGGGATCAATGCTCTTGCACGTTCGATCATGTCTATCATGATATCGCTGTCCGACCCGCCCGAGTAAGAGCAGACCGC
>CADCGS010000192.1 GCA_902801055.1 uncultured Ruminococcus sp.
TAAATACTGTAGTCAGGGCGAGCGTCTGGTTATATTTCTGAGCAAAGCCCGCATCGGTAAAGCATATCATTTTTCCGTAGACCTTTTCAGAAACAAGAAAGGCATAGTTTTCATAAAATCCGAATTCCTTGCCTGTATCAATAGCATACTGTGCGTATTCTGCAAGAACGGATACATCAAGATCCGTATCTCCGTTATGACCCACCTCCATTACCTGACCGGTACGGCTGATCTTGAGATAAAAGGAAAATGAAAATGTATCGGATCCCTTGTCGATTATGGTCGTTATCGGGGCGATGCTGCGTCCGTCGCTTGCGGATACAGATTCAAGCCTTTGCCGTATCTCCTGGGTTTCCTGTGCCTGATACATTATATTTATCATAAGCATGATAACCCCTACAGCTATCGAAAGCAGCACAGTGATTATGAGGATTATCTTTCTTTGCAGCTTTTTTATCATATCATGCACCCTCTAAGCAGTAGCCGATACCTCTTCTTGTTTTTATCTGGACGGAGGAATGAAGGAGCTGGAGCTTCTTTCTCAGGAAGGATATGTAGACCTCTACATTATTGTATGCGCTGTCATCTTCGCAGCCCCATATCTTGCTGACAAAATCCTCCTTCGTAGTTATTTTTCCGGCACCGGAAACAAGCATCTCCATCATCTGGAATTCCTTTCTTCCAAGGACAACAGTATTTGCTCCGCAGCAAAGCTCTCCCTTTTTCATATCGAGGGAAATATCTCCGTATCTCGGGTTGATATCCTGCGTCATGCCAAGCCGTCTTGTCATGGCGCGCACACGGGCAAGAAGCTCGCCTGTCACAAAGGGCTTTGTCAGATAATCGTCCGCTCCGCAGTCAAGACCCTTTATTTTATCATCGACCTCACTTTTTGCAGTAAGAAGGAGGACAGGTATCTCTATGCCCTTGACGCGCATATAGGTCAGCACTTCAAGGCCGTTCATTCCCGGCAGCATTACATCAAGCACCATACAATCAAATCTGCCGGACAGAGCTTTCCCAAGACCCGACTTTCCGTCGTTTGCCGTTTCCACGGAATAGCCCTCCTTTCGCAGCAGGGCGGCAACAGCCTCAGCAAGGGCTGTTTCATCTTCTACAACAAGTATTTTCATATACTCTGAACCTCCATATTATTCGGTGAGCCATTTTCTTCTGAAAAGCTGCGAAGGTCTGTGCCCGGCATCAGAAGTCTGCATTTCGGTCGGCTCGGCGAGGATACCGTATTTTCTGCGGAAGGCTGCCTTGATAAGCGGCTTACCGAGGATTATCTCATATATCTGCTGCAGCTGCGTCAGTGTGAAATATTCCGGCACGAGATTCAGTGCAATATCGGTATACTGCACCTTTCCCCTTAGTCTGAGGATAGCATAGGTAATGATCTTTGCATGGTCGAAGGCTATGCCGTCATTTTCGAGTATCTCATATTTTTCCTTTGTACCGCAGTCAAGCCGGACAATAGTATGGCGGACGAGAGCGCCGATGGATGTATCCCCGTTTTTCAATTCAAGGCGCAGGTCAACAGTTTTCTCAAAGCCGCCGTCATATTCCCTGATCTGGCGTGATTCGATATCGAGCCGGACGGAGAACCACGATGCACGCTCGGCGTCATCTCCCGCCTCGACATTTATCTTACTGCTGTCCACCAGAGCAAGGTAGGAACAGCTCATGACCCATGTGCGCGGGTCTCTGTGCGGGTCGCTGAAGGTATAGAGCTGTTCGAGGTAGATATTATCAACTCCGGTTTCCTCCATAAGCTCTCTGGCGGCGGCAGACTCAGTATTCTCATCCGGTTCAACAAAGCCCCCGGGCAGTGCCCAGTATCCCTTGAAGGGATGACCGCCTCTGCGTATCATCAGCAGCCGCAGTTCCTTTTCCGGCAGCTTGCGATAGTTTTCCTCTTTTTTATCGGCAGCCGAAAAAATCGCCATATCCACTGCCACGCTTGGTTTCTCATAGTCCCCGGGACGATAAGCAGCAAGGAATTCCTCCTCCGTCACATCATCTTCATTAATAACAGTGTGCGGCTTTTCCTCCGTCACAGCGTCTTCATTCATAACGGCGTGCGGCTTTTCCTCCGTCTCATTTTTTATTATTTCATCTCTCATTTCTTTCATACTCAACACCCCTTCAACAGTAGCACCTGTTATTGCTCATCTGATATTATCATATTTGTATTATATCATCCCCACATCAAAAAGTCAACCCCTGCCTGGAGCCGGCGTGCCGCCGGTGTCAGTTCGCGCCGGCGTGCCGCCGGTGTCAGTTCACGTAATCGTTCGCTCCGCTCACTCTGCACTCATAAGAAAACTTAATAAGCCGCGATCGTTATTTATTGTATACAATCTTTCCGTCTGCCTGCGCCGGCGCACCTGTCAATAAGTAAAGACCGCGAGTAATAAATGTTCGGTATGAGTGCAGAGCGGAACGAAGTGGAGCGACCGGCGCGAATTGACAGCGGAGGCACTCCGCCGCGAATTGCCCAGTGCGGGCACGGACCGGAACACAATTACGAGCCTACATTAACAAAAAAGCACCTACGGCTACTAAATATCAAGA
>CADCGS010000193.1 GCA_902801055.1 uncultured Ruminococcus sp.
GAATGAGCTACAGCTATTTTGCCGGATATTATGATATCCTGACTGAAAACGTAGATTATCCTGCCCGTGCGGAATATCTTGTGGAGCTTATGAAGCGTTATTGCCGCGAATTCGGCAAAACCCTCGACCTTGCCTGCGGGACGGGCACTCTGACTATCGAACTAAAAAAACGCGGCATTGACATAATAGGTGCCGATATGTCGCCGGATATGCTCAGTCAGGCGCAGATGAATTCCTTCGATGCCGGAGTGGATATTTTTTTTATCTGCCAGAAAATGCAGCAGCTTTGTCTTGCCGAAAGGGTAGATACCTGTATATGTATGCTTGACAGTATAAATCACATAACCTCCCGCCGGGAGCTTACCGCTGCGTTTTCACGAATAGCCGATAATCTTGCGGAGGACGGCTTATTCGTATTTGACGCGAATACTGTCTATAAGCACCGTCATATTCTGGCTGATAACTGCTATATTTACGATACGGAAAAGGTTTTCTGTGCGTGGCAGAATAACTATATTGAGCATAATAATAAAGTGATAATAACGCTTGATTTCTTTGAAAAGGACGGCAAGCTTTACCGCCGCACCTCAGAGCAGTTTTCCGAGCGTGCCTACAGCCGCAGTGAGCTTGACGAGATGCTCGGGAAAGCCGGACTGAAAATTGAAGCCGTATATGATGACCTCAGCTTTTCTCCTCCGGTCGAAACCTCTCAGAGGGAAATTTATATTGTAAGGAAGAAAGAAAATGGGAAATGATAAAATAATCAGATGCATAACCACAGACGGAGCCGTAGTGATTTCCGCGGCGGAGACCTCGGATCTGGTTTTTACGGCTTCACGTCTGCATAAGACCTCGCCTGTGGCAACGGCTGCTCTCGGCAGACTTCTGACAGGTTGCTCGATAATGGGCGCTCAGCTCAAACAGAAGGATGCGACCCTGACATTAAAAATAAATACAATTGACGGTACGACCGGTAATCTTGTCGCCGTAAGTGACAGCATGGGAAATGTGCGCGGCTATCTTGACAATCCTGACTGCCCGACAGAATACTATTCTGACGGCAAGCTGAATGTCGGCAAGGCTGTCGGCAAAAAAGGAACGCTTAATGTTATCCGTGACTATGGCACAGGCGAGCCGTATATAGGCATGGTGCCGCTGACCTCCGGCGAAATTGCCGAGGATATCACGGGATATTTTGCCTCCAGCGAGCAGATACCGACAGTCTGCGCTCTCGGGGTGCTTCTTGATAAGGAAACTCACGAGGTGCTTCTTTCGGGCGGATTTCTTCTGCAGCTTCTCCCCGGAGCCGATTCCTCCACTATCGACAGGATAGAGGCGAATATTTCTGCGCTTGATCCCGTAACGACAATGCTTGCAAAGGGTATGAGTATTAAGGAAATATGCGATAAAGCGCTTGAAGGCTACGAGGTCGAGGTGCTTGACGAAATGCCGATAGATTACCGCTGTGCCTGCAGCCGTGAAAAGGTAGAGCGCGCATTTATGATGATGAGCGATGAGGATATCCGCGCTTCTGCCGAGGAAAAGGGCTATGCCGAGGCAAGCTGTCATTTCTGCAGCAGGGTATATAAATTCAGCGTGGATGAGCTGGAGGAAATTATCAAAGAAAAGCATAGCAGCAGCGCAGAATAAAGGCAATACCGCACAGAGATAGTGCCGCCTGTTTTTTCGTCAGAATCAGCAAAACGAGCGTCGTTGATCTGTCGGATATAAAGCGGGTTTTGTGCAGAATAAAGGGAAAAGAGTACCCCAAGGGTGCTTCCTTCGGGCACAACAGATGTGGTGCAAAGCTGATAGACGGTTTTTTTGTGCGGTGTTGTCTGAATAATTATTTCTTTTCGCAGGCAGCCTTTATCATTCTTGTTGCCCCGTCAGGGGTAAATACATTGGTGAGATTTGAACAGGAGAAGGGTACGGTCTTTCCGAGTTCCTTTTTTCCGCATAGGGAGTACAGGGCTGCCAAAATGTATTCATCGTTTACTTCTTCATTTTTCAGAGCAGAATATTCTTCCGGCAGAGCCGAATGATAATCGGTTATTATCATTCCCCTGCATGGTGCTGCCGGCTCTTCAACAGTAAATACCGGAGTCTCCTGCATGCGGTATCATTACTTACGCTTACAGAGGCGCCGTATTCTTTTGCAAGTCGTTCGGCCTCATTTTCATAGAATCTCGGCATATCGCTGACAACGGTCATAATTGAGGAGAAATGGGTAAGTTTTTCGACGAGAGAGGGATATTCCGCCCTGGGGTCATAATAGGATATCCGCAGCGATGAAGGGGAGATATCCGCATTTTCAAGGACACTGCAAATGAAATTGTCCATTAATATGCATTTGAATTCCCTGTCGTCAAAGCGGCTGAATGGTGTATCGTCAGGAATTATGTTCTTATTGCAGAGCAGAGTTTTTCTTTTTCCGATACAGATTTCATATATTTTATCGAAATCTATCTCACCGCGGCGTCTGAAATATTTCATTTTCATTAGTCTGACATCGCCGGCATTTTGTATTTCAGTTTCGATGCGGTACGGTCTGAACAGAGCAGTTATTCTTTCCGATATCCTGACCGGCAGTTTATCCTCAACAGTAAGTAAAGTAAGCATAATATCCATCCTTTTATTATTTTACTAATCCATATGCTGAGTGTGTTCAGGATATTCAATACCTGCCTCCGGCGTTGGGCTGCCTCCGGCGTGCCGCCTGTTGGGCTGCTCGCCTCGGGTCTCGCCTGCCGGCTCGGTCGGCGCTTCTCAGCCTTCGGCTGAGAGGTGTCCACTGGACACCCGCGCCCCCGCCAGGGAGCAAGCTCCCTGGACCCTTGCACTTCGTGCAATTCACGTAATCGTTCGCTCCGCTCACTCTGCACTCGCAAGGAAACTTTGTAACCCGCGCCGGCGTGCCGCCGGTGTCAGTTCGCGTAATCGTTCGCTCCGCTCACTCTGCACTCGTAAGAAAGCTTTGCAACCCGCGATCGTTATTTATTGTATACGATCCTTCCGTCTGCCTACGGCGGTGTGCCGCACCTGTCAATATAGTAAAGACCGCGACCGGCGTGCCGCCGGTGTCAATTCACGTAATCGTTCGCTCCGCTCACTCTGCACCCGTAAGAAAGCTTTGTAAGCCGCGCTCTGAATAAAAGCCGAGGGAAACAGAACGCCGGCGCACCTGTCAATAAAGTAAAGACCGCGAGTAGTGAATGTTCGGTATGAGTGCAGAGCGGAGCGTAGCGCAGCAACCCCCGCGAATTGCCCAGTGCGGGCACGCACCGCTCCGCTCACTCTGCACTCGTAAGAAAGCTTTGCGAGCCGCGTTCTGAATAAAAGCCGCGGGGAACATAACAGCGAAATACTCAGGACGCAATCCTTTGTGCCGGTGGTGAAATAAAAAAAGCCCCCGGTGGGGCTTTTGGGAGAGGGAATGCTCTGGGATAGAGGGCGGCGCAGTGTACCCCAAGGGCATTTCCTACGGGTGACTTCGCTGTCAATCCGCACCAGAGTGCTGCCCCTGTTGGGCTGCCGTCCAACAGTACGGGCACGCACCACAATGGCATTATCTTTGTGCGGTGTTGCCTTAGTTTGCTGAGGATTCGCTGCTGCTGCCTGTGGCGTCTTCGGTCATTTTTCCGGCGCCTTCTCCTATATCCTCAGCGATGCTGCCGGCTCCTTCGCCTATATCCTCAATTGTGCTGCCTACGCCTTCGCCTATATCTTCTGCAGTACTGCCGACATTTTCGCCTATATCCTTAACTGTGCTGCCGGCATTGCTTACAACATCGGAAACGATGCTGCCGCTGCTGTCGCCGCTGGTTTTGTCCTCTTCATCTCCGATGATACCGTTATCATCCTTGACGGTGCCGTTATTATCGGTCTTGCTTTCCGCTGCCGAAGCAGCTGATGAGGTATTCTCGGGTTTTCCTGAATTATTGGTTTTGCAGGCAGCAAGACATAATGTCAGTATTGCTACAGCAAACAGGGCAATAATAAATTTTTTCATTTCATTGATCTCCTTTGATGTATTTTTTTACAGAATTATTATTATCCCATTTTGCCTGAAATATGCAGTTTTTATTTCTTCATGCAGATATACAGCGCACTCTGCCGCTGACGATACGGAAATCAATTTTTATAATTCTACATCAGATATTTTTTTAGACAAAACCGCACAAAGATAGTACCGCAGATGCGCCGGCGCAGAGCCTGCGCTCCCGTGTTAGTTTTGGTAACAATTATCATTCCGACAGATAATATCTTTTCAAAACTACATTGGCACCGGTTGCCGGTCGTCAGAATGTGCAAAACGAGCCGATGACCTGACGGTTATCAAGCAAGTTTTGTGCAGAATGACGGAAAAAGAGTACCCCAAGGGCACTTCCTTCGGGCGCAGCAGATGTGGTACTAAGCCGTAAGGCGGTCTTTGTGTGGTGTTGCCTATATTTTAATTTTTAAATGCACTGTAATTCAGCGGTATTTTCCTTGAAACGGGGCATGGGAGAGCCTTCCCCCTGAGTAAAAAGCCTGATAAATCTATTTACCCCTGCGGTACGGACAAGACGGCATTTTATCAGGATATTCGGGCAAATATATAAAAATATTTCATATTCCCTTGACTTTATTATAAATATTGTGTAGAATTATATCAGGATAGGTATGGAGGTGGCAGGTATGTCGAATATTGTTATCACAATTGCCCGCAGCTACGGCAGCGGCGGACGTATGATCGGCAGGACACTTGCAGATCAGATGAATGTACCATATTATGATCGGAATCTGATCTATCTTGCATCTGATAAAAGCGGAATGGATTCGCGTATTTTTTCAGAGCATGATGAATCCATAAAGCCTACGCTTATAGAAAGAATAAAAAATCTGTCGCCTGACAAGATCCCTCCTGAAATCCGGCGTTTCAGCTCTCATGAAAATGTTTTTCGCTATCAGCAGAAAATGATCAGGGAGCTTGCCGATAAAAGCGATTGTGTTATTATCGGGCGCTGTGCGAACTATACACTCAGGGAGAGCGGCAACAAGCTTGTCCGGGTTTTTATATGGGCACCTCATGACAAATGCATCGAAAATGTCATGAAAAAGTTTTCCATCAGCCGCGATGAAGCAGATAAGACAATAAGAGATATCAATAAGCATCGTCGTGAATATTACAAATATTATACGGGGTGTGACTGGGAATCTGCAACAAATTATGACCTGTGCATCAATACCGGGCAGTATGATGTGAAATCGGCAGCAGCACTTATTGAGCGTGTTGCGAAAATATTCTGAAAATACCTTTTTTAAAATAACTCCTTTCAGGCAAGAGACCGCGTATTCATTCTGAGTGTGCGGTTTTTTGCTGTTTTATGACGAAATGAAAATATCTGAGCAAAAAAATTCTGTGCGTAATATTTTTTAAAAAAAGCTGTAACCTTTTGTATATGTGCGGATTATATGAGTAAAAGGAGGCGCAAAAGCCATGAAAACTAAAAAAATTATTTCTATACTTACAGCATTGACCCTTGCAGCAGCAATGACAGGCTGCACACAGACTCAGGACAGCAGCAAATCATCCTCATCAGTCGGATCAAAAACCGAGGAAAGCAGCATTTCTTCCTCCGGTGTAAAAGAGGACAGTTCCGTTGAGGGAGAAGCTCCGATAACAAATGATATGGCTCCGGCAGATACAGGTGAAGCCGTACCAAAATCAGCATATGAAGGTACTGCCGACGGAAAGAGATCATATTCTGCGGAGGCAGCGACAGATTCTGCTCGCGGTGCCGATACTAAATCGCCCGCCATGTCTCCGTCAGCAGATAAGGGCTTCACTGAAGCAGCTCCGGACGAAGCAGCCGGTGCGCCCGATGCAGCGGATATGCCGCTTGTCGATGTTGCCCCGGAAGCTGAGTCGCCAACGGAGTCACATTCCTCTGCACTTGAACCAGGCAGTGTTGAACTGATAGGCCCGGAGATAAGCAAGCCGGTTGAGAGCGATCCGGAAGAAACAGAGCCGATAATAAGCGAGTCGGAAGAAAGTGAACCGATAGTAAGCGAGCCGGAGGTCAGTGTTCTCCCCGAGGCTGGAAAGCTGACCGCGGGCGAATGGAACGATAACGAAAACTGGGGATTTTTTATGAACCTTGTTAATTCCGACAAGATACAGTTCCCGTGCTTCGGCATAGACCCGAGATATCGTGTTGAGCTTACGGTTAAGAATGAAAAGGGCGAGCCTGTTCCCAATGCAAATGCGGAGCTTTTTGATGATAACGGGCACAAGTCTTTGTGGAAGGCTGTAACAGACAAAAACGGCAAGGCATATCTTTTTGCACAGGAAACGACACAGAAGGCATCGGCTGTCGTCACGAGCGGAAATGAAAGCACGATAGTCGAGACATTCAGCCTTAGCTCCGGCAATAACGATGGTCAGGGCAGGAGCACCGCAAACGGCAAAAGCTTTGATGTAAAACTGAATTCTGAACCTGTAACATACAAGGCGACTGATATTATGTTTATAATGGATGCGACAGGTTCGATGTCGGACGAAATGATGTTTCTGCAGAGCGAATTTTCAGCCATTGCATCAGCGGCAGGGACAGACAACACAAAATATTCCGTCAATTTCTACCGTGACGAGGGCGACGATTATGTAACGAGGTGTTATGACTTTACCGATGATGTTGCAAATGTACTTGCGCAGTGGACAGGCATCCCGGTTTCACGGCTTAACGAGA
>CADCGS010000194.1 GCA_902801055.1 uncultured Ruminococcus sp.
AGCTTACATTCGGAAGCAGAAAAAACGACGAGGAAAGGAATCTCCTTCTTGCAAAGGAAATACTGAAGGAGACTCCCGAATATGTGTTCATATCCCTTGAGACCACGTCAAAAAGCAAGGCTGCTGCAAAAGCATGCCACAACGCGCTGAGTGAGAGAGGCGAACTGCGTCCGGTGTGCTTCGTAAGCGACAAAACTCCCCCTGCAAGTCTGCGGAACACCAGCGGTCCCATACCCGTTTATATTTTTGAGGACATATCCGCCGAGAGCTTCCACCCCAGCTTGAACCGCATGGCGTTTAGCGCCGACCTGAGCTGGGGCGCACCTGTAAATACCGATATGAGAAGCGCATTTGAAAAATTCATAACCGATTCCGACAACCAGTACAACTACAGATCTTCAGTTTCTTTTGTACTTTCGATAAAATATAAGCTGTTCAGCTGTGGCATAGTGCTCGAAAGCGACGTTGCCGACCCTCAGTGCCTGAAATCCGCGGGCTTCACCGTAGTAAGCAACGAAGATGAGGCAGCGAGGGTATTCAGCGAGAGATTTTTGCAACGCGCGGAAACGGATGAAAAAGCAGACCGTTCTGTACGCAACTTGATTTCCCTCGAGCACAAACGATGGACCCTCGAAAAAATATGTCAGGGTTGGCAGGGACTTGATCCGTACGATCTTTCGGGAAATATCGAAACCCTGCTGCGCGGCAGCATCGAACGCGGAAAGATATATGACAAGGATAAAAAAATACATCACTGCATAGCCTTTGGAAATGAGGATATGCCCCTTGGCTCTCCGGGATACTCCTCGGGCGACCGCAGTCTTTGGGAGGCTCCCATACCCGAGGGACTCGACGAGCTCGACCGCATCTCTCTGATGATCCACAGGCATTATATGGCAGTCGTAAGAAATACGGGCGCGAGGATTCCCGAAGACGATATCGTCGGACTGAACACCATTCTTGTCGACAGCGACAAGGAAACTCAGACAGCCCTGAAGCAGTTCACGCTCTGTCTTTCGGGGATATCCACGGGCACACAGGGCTATGTAAGACAGTACGGCCGCCTGAAAAACCGTCTATTGAATTCCCTGCCCGAGGGCTCCGTCAAGGAGCAGACGGAGGAATACATAAAAAATATTGACCGCTTTTATTTCTCTTTTTTGCAGGCTTACGGCTACAAGGACTACAAAAGCCTTGACAGCGCGCTTGTAAAAAGCATACCCTTTATACTTACATACCGTCCCTGTGACGAGATAGTAATGCCGTTTTGCGACGGACGCCGCGACGATTTTCGGAACCGGGCGTGCTTTTCAAACGTGGCAAGTGCTACCGTCCTGCGCCCGCAGAGCATAAGATATTTCTATCATTGTGATTACTACTGCAACACCGATGAAGTGAAGATAAAGCTGGATGCAGTGCTCAAGTATTTCTCACGCAGAAATATAAACTGCGCAGTCACATTTACGGTTCTGTGCCGCGAGGGCAGCGGATGCGGCAATACGCTGCTTGAAGCCGTCTCTTCTTTGAAGGGAAAACAGAAAGGCGGCAGCGCATACCTGAAGGATGCCGTTTTATTCAATTATAGAGATGTCGGAGAAGCGTCTGGGCAGATAATGAGCTGCTTTACCCCGGGTAAAAACTCACTTTTTGACGGCTCTGCGCCTCTGTTTTCGTCGTGTTCTCAGAATGCGCACCTGCTTTCTGCTCTTGAAAAAAATGTGTCCTGTTTTGAATTTGATTCCGAAAGAAAAGACTTTCTGAACACCTCCGGATGCGAATATCTTTCATACGTCCGCGACGATTCATACATCACCGTATCGGATATGTTCCTGCTTATGAACGCAGCGGATATAAGCTTTGAGATACCGGAATTCCTTCACGACTACAAAACGTTGTGGGAGATCTATTCCGGAAGGACTCTCACGAACATTGCGGATCCTGACAAGGCGTTTGAAATGAGGGTAATGAACTGGACAAAGCTGTGCATGATCCTTAATGAATATTTCGAGCAGGCGGACACAGCAGACAGAATCTTCCTGAAGACCGATAATCTACAGAATATGACAACACATCAAAATTTTACGCTGAGCGCCGATACGGAAAACACCGCAAGAAAACTGATGACCGAGCTAACGACATACCGGCTGATAGATCCCCGTTCCACGGTCTTCAGACAAACGAGCGAATCCGTATCGGTAAGAGTCATATCCAGCCCCTCACTTTCGGACAAGATAAAGGAAATTTTCGGATGGGTCAGGGAGCACAAAAAGCCTGTCATCAGATATCGCAGCTTTACCGACGAAATCGTTGTATACCCCGAATCACTTGATGTAAAGGACGCACAGCTTTCCCGGGACGGAGACAAGAACGGATTTTATTCAAAGCAGATCTTGAGTGAACTGGAAAAGGCAGGATATATAGTCGGGCTTTCCGTTGACGACGCATGCAGGGCGAGTTTTTCGTTTACGTCCCGACGGATAAAGGAACTGCTCACCAAGGCTGGA
>CADCGS010000195.1 GCA_902801055.1 uncultured Ruminococcus sp.
ATGTTCACCTGCTCGGAGCAGTTCGGTGAGGATGCTTCGTCCCTGTTCAATGTTCTGACAGGCTACAGCACTCCGCCGGTGTATAATAAAATGAAGGTCGCCCCGACCGGGCTGAGGGATTTCTTCGAGGAAATGATACGCCACGAAACGGATAACGCCCTTGCGGGACTTCCGTCGGGGATAGTCGCAAAGATCAATTCCCTCGTTGACCCGGCAATAATAAAGCTTCTGTACAAGGCGTCACAGGCAGGAGTAAGGATAACGCTCATCGTCAGGGGCATATGCTGTCTTGTGCCTGGGGTGAAGGGCATAAGCGACAATATCACGGTGCGCAGCATCGTCGGTCAGCTGCTTGAGCACAGCCGTATCTTCATATTTGAAAACGGCGGCAACCGCAGGATATATATGGGCTCTGCGGACTGGATGCAGAGAAATCTTGACAAAAGAGTGGAGCTTGTTTTCCCGATAGAGGATACCGACCTTATGAACCGGTCGTTCACCATAATCGAAACAATGATGAAGGATGTCCTCAATACGAGGATACAGCTCCCGGATACAAGCTACGAGCTTATCGACAGACGCGGCAAAAAGCTGCATAACTGTCAGACGGAATTTTCCGAAATGGCAAAAAAAGCGCTGACGTCAAAGCGGACGGTGGAAAAGGAAGAAAACCGCTTCAAGCCGCTTATGGCATCGGTGCCGCCCAAGCCTGATAAACAATGAATCCGTCCGGACGGGCGGTCAATGGCAATACCGCAAAAGATTGCGCCGCAGATGCGGTGCTGAGCCGCAAGGCGTTCTCCCGGCGGTGCTGCCCGATAACTAACCATAAAAAATATTATCATGAGGAGTGACTATCAATGAAAAGAGTAGGCGTACTTACAAGCGGCGGTGACTGTCAGGGTCTGAATTCTGCTATCAGAGGCATGGCAAAGGGTCTTTATGAGCATTACGGCAAAAAGGTAGAGATCTACGGCATTATCGACGGCTACAGAGGACTTATCAACGGCGAATACCGTCTGATGAAGCCCGAGGATTTCTCGGGTATCCTTACAAGAGGCGGAACTATCCTCGGCACATCCCGTCAGCCGTTCAAGCAGATGCGCGTTATCGACGAGGAAACAAATGTCGATAAGGTCGCCGCAATGAAAAAGACCTATAACGACCTCAAGCTCGACTGCCTTGTAGTACTCGGCGGAAACGGTACCCACAAGAGCGCGAATATGCTTTCCGAGGAGGGGCTTAATGTCGTTTCGATGCCTAAGACGATAGATAATGATATCTGGGGCACAGACGTTACCTTCGGCTTCCAGAGCGCCGTTGATATCGCAACTCAGGTAATAGACTGCATCCATACCACAGCGACCTCACACGGCCGTGTATTCATTGTTGAATGTATGGGTCATAAGGCAGGCTGGCTGACGCTTCATGCCGGTATAGCCGGCGGCGCTGATGTTATCCTTATCCCCGAGATACCGTATGATATCAATAAGGTCATAGATACGGTCAAATCAAGGACAAAGGAGGGCAAGACCTTCTCTATCCTGGCAGTAGCCGAGGGTGCTATTTCCAAGGAAATAGCCGCTCTGCCGAAAAAGAAGAAGAAAGAGGCTATTGCGAACCTTATGTATCCGTCAATTTCCTACAAGATAGCCCACGAGATAGAGGAGGCTACAGGTCAGGAGACAAGAGTTACCGTTCCCGGACATTTCCAGAGAGGCGGCAGCCCCGATGCATATGACAGATTTATAACCACACGCTTCGGCGCAGCCTGCGCACAGCTTATCATCAATGAAAAATACGGCTTCATGACCGGCATGGTAAACGGCGAGGTCGTTCCCGTACCGCTCAGCGAGGTCGCAGGCAAGCTCAAGGGAGTTCCGGTCGATTGTCCGGTCATCCGTGATGCAAAGAATATAGGTATCTCATTCGGAGATTGATACGGCAGGAATAATTCAGTTATGGCGGGAAACTGCCATAGCTGAATTTTGCACATATATCAGGAGGAAAATTATATGTCAGAAGAAGCAACAACTAAAATTGGTGTGAATAACGAGCTTATGCGCGAAAGAAAACGCTGGGGATTTTTCGGTATCCCGTGGACATTCACAAAATATATACTTACCGAAAAGAAGATAATCATAGATTATGAAGACAAACCTGAAACGGTTGCAATCACCGTTTTCAACACCGGGGAGCATATTGCCCCGGAGGATATGCCCGAAATCTGGGACAGCTTCTACAGAGCGGACAAATCCCACGAGAGGAGCGAGAACCGCTACGGCCTCGGCCTTTCAATAGTAAAAAGCATTATGACAAACCACCGCTGCGCCTACACGGCGGAAAACACCGCCGGCGGCGTCAAATTCAGTTTTGAGGTAGCAAAAACTCCCGAATACTATGTTCAAGGTAAAGCTTGAGA
>CADCGS010000196.1 GCA_902801055.1 uncultured Ruminococcus sp.
CAAAACGAGCGTAGTTAACCTGACGGTTATCAAGCGAGTTTTGTGCAGAATGACGGAAAAAGAGTACCCCAAGGGCACTTCCTTCGGGCGCAGCATATGTGGTGCTAAGCCGTAAGGCGTTCTTTGTGCGGTGTTGCCTTAAAGGAGGAAGAACGGGAAATAGGTATGCTTCGTGCGATCGGTGCGGATTCTCTGAAATTCAGATGGCTCTTTGCCGCAAAATATACCTTCTTCGCTATTATCGGCGGCATTATCGGAATAATAGCCGGTATCCCCGTTTCAAAAACGGTTCTTTCCACATTTACTCCGGGAAATATCATGCCGTCCTTCTTTGAAATACTCCTTATCGGCATATGCTCAGTATTATTTATAAATGCACTCATAATCGGCTTCTCACTGCTGGTGATGAGACATATCAACAAAATATCCGTAGTAAATGCCATCAGAGGCGAAAACCGCGCCGAGCGCTTCGGCAAGGGAAAGAGTATGCTCCTGCATAAAAGAAAAAAACTCGCCCCCTCCCTCTATCTCGCCTGTGCTGACCTTACAAAGCGCTTCAAGAGATATGTATTCCTGCTTGTCGCCTATACACTCGGCGTGCTTATCATACTGTTTTCAGTAAACATAAGGAACTCGGTAATAACTCCCGATTTCCTCAAATACAGCCTTACCTATCAGACCGATTTCTTTATAGAATTTGACCCCGTACAGATTGAAAAATATTCGGAAAGAATAATTGATCATAATGAAGAGTTATGGGATATCGTAAATAAGGAGATCAAGGACGCCGGAATTGCCGCACATATCGATGCAGAGCATTATCAGGCATTCGGAAAAATAAAAGTTCAGGGCAATGATATATCAAGCTCGATCTACTGGGGCAGCGGAGATATCAGCAAGCTTTCCTACCACGAGGGAACTGTGCCGGTCAATAAGGATGAGGTCGCCCTGAGCTGGTCAGCCGCGAATAGTCTCGGGATAATGCTCGGTGACGAGGTAGAGCTGTCTATTCCTACATATTCATCCGAAAAACAAACATATATCGATAAGAAGGCAAAATTCCGCGTGACTGCATTTATCAATGCTATTGATATGGGATTACCGATCGCGGTCATCTCTCCTCAGTTCAATAACCCGTCAAGAGGAAAAACATATATGGCTATGATAATTGATTCCGATGACAAGGATATGGTCCTTGACCAGCTCAGACAGCATTTCGGATACGATAATGTCCTCAGCGGAACGGAATATACAAGAAATATACTTATCGATTACAGCAATATCTTCGACCTGCTTGAATATGCCGTCGGCTCGGCGATAATATTCATACTTATTCTTATGACCTACCTCTATTCAAGCGTTTTCATCGCGGAGGAATCATCAGAGATCGCTCTGCTCAAAAGCATAGGCTTCAGCGAAGGCTCCATAAAGGCCGCGCATTTATTCAGAACACTTATCCTTTCGGCAGCAACCGACAAAGGAGAAAACCAGTAAGACGGTCACCTCTTCTGACGGAATATGCAGTATCGAAAAAAAGGCAAGCTATTACGAGGTCACTCTCGATTACGAAAACGGCAGCCACAAAACCAACGGTGCAGCATATGCCGAGACAATACTGAAAATAATGCCGGATTATCCGAAAAAAATTGACGAATATATTTTTGAGATGATCGAAATGCTCATCCCGGAAAATGACAAGGACAAAAAGAAGAAATATGATCTTCTCAATACAGGGCTGAACGCATTGAAGAATTCCCTTGACGATGATTACCGCGAGGAGCTTGAAGCATATGCAGAGAAGATCAGCGGCGGCGTGCCGCCGATGTCAGCTCACGTAATCGTTCGCTCCGCTCACTCTGCACCCGTAAGGATGCTTTGTAAGCCGCGATCTTTATTAAAAGTATCGGGAAACAGAACTGCGCCGGCTGTGTTGACAAGGGCGGAGGAATATGATATACTAAGCAAAAAATAAGAGTAGGAAGAAAAGAATGAAAAAGAGAATATTCTTGTTTATTTTTTATTTGATATTGGTGATAAGCCTGACAAATTTTATAGCGGTCATGTATAACATTTTAATTATACACGATCATTATAGCTTTGAGATCGTGACGTGTCTGTTTACACCGCTTGTAGTTGGTGTCGTGACCGGATTTTTCCTGTTTTTCCATAATTCAAAGAAAAAATTAAATATATCCGATAACAAAAAGGATAATTCATCAAAATCAAAAATCATTAATACAACAAATGATGACGAATAAAGGCATTACCGCACAAAGATAGTGCCGCCGGCAGACGGAAAGATCGTATACAATAAATAACGATCGCGGCTTATGAAGCTGCCTTACGAGTGCAGAGTGAGCGGAGCGAACGATTACGTGAATTGACACCGGCGGCACGCCGGCGGAGCGAACG
>CADCGS010000197.1 GCA_902801055.1 uncultured Ruminococcus sp.
TATCACACTGCCTGCGGGTCTCATAAAGCGGTACGGAACGTTTGAGACTGTGGGCTGGGGGCTTTTCCTCGGCGGCATCTTTATAGCTCCGTTCTGTAAGCTGTGGAACTTCCCGGCGCAGTGGGATGGTACGCTGATAGCCGGCATGATATTCATAATCCTCCCGGGAGCCGCGTTTGCATTCGCGCTCTTCCTCTACGGAACGAGCATAGTGGGTCCGGTGCGCGGAGGAGTCTACAACCTGTTTGAACCGGTGACGGCTCTGGCAGCATCAGTGCTTATGCTTAACCAGAGCTTTCATCCGACGGAAATAGGCGGCACGGCAGCCATACTTGCGGGTATAGCGATACTGACTGTCGCAAAAGAAAAAGGTAATACTAACGATAACAATAAGGAGGGCATTGGAAGTGAATGTAAAGGTACTTAAATTCGGAGGATCTTCTGTCGCAGATCCAGCACAGATAAGGAAGATAAGGGAGATAGTGGAAGCTGATCCTGAGCGCAGATATGTAGTGGTATCTGCACCGGGCAAGAGATACAGCGGAGACAGCAAGATCACCGATCTGCTCATAATGCTCAAGGCCGTTATAGACAATAACATTCCTTATGAGCCGCTGATGGCTCCTATAAAGGAAAGGTATACGACAATTGCGGATGAGCTTGGCATAGATGTTGATCTCGACGCAGAATTCAAAGAGATACGCAGCGACATTGATGACGACTGCTCGGGCAATTACATAGTCAGCCGCGGCGAGTATCTTTCAGCCCGTCTGATATCCGCATATCTGGGATACGACTTCGTGGATACAAAGGATCTGATACTCTTTGACAGCAAGGGAAGACTGCTTATAGAGGAGACCAACGAAGCACTGTCTGCAGAGCTCGCAAAGCACGAGAGGGCAGTACTTCCGGGATTCTACGGAAGCTATGCAAAAACCGGAAAGATCTGCCTTTTCTCCAGGGGCGGCTCAGACGTCACAGGTTCTCTCGTTGCAAGAGCAGCGAATGCATCGGTTTATGAGAACTGGACTGATGTATCGGGCATGCTCATGGCAGATCCGCGTATAGTGGACGATCCGCTGCCGATCAAGAATATCTCCTACATGGAACTCAGAGAGCTGTCGTACATGGGAGCCAGCGTCATGCATGAAAACGCGGTATTCCCTGCAAGAATGGCTGACATACCGATCAACATCCGCAACACCAACAAGCCTGAGGATCCGGGCACGGTGATCTCCAATAAAGGCGCGGATGATGGCAGCATCATAAGCGGAATAGCAGGAAAGCGCGATTTCACGGTCATCTCGATCTACAAGACCATGATGAACAACGAAGTCGGATTCGTGAGAAAAGCACTGGCAATAGTTGAGGATGCGGGAGTCAGTTTCGACCACATTCCTACTGGAATAGATTCGCTTTCCATGGTTATTGCAAGCAGCGAGCTGGAGGACAAGCTCGATGAGATACTCGAATCGTTCAAAGTGCAGCTCAAGCCTGATGAAATAAACGTCGAAGAAGGCATTTCCATGATCGCGGTCGTAGGCCGCAGAATGTTCCGCAGTGTCGGTACTTCAGCAAGGATCTGCGGAGCTCTGGCTGAAAACGGAGTAAATATCCGTATGCTCAATCAGGGTACAGGCGAGATCAATGTGATCGTCGGTGTTGAAGCAGCAGACTTTGAAAAAGCGATCCGTGCAATTTACAAAGAATTTGTATCGGCATAGAAATCATCTTCAAAAAACTACCGTGAAAAATCAACTGACAAGACGCGACTTTTGCGGTATACTGTATAAGCGGCACGGAAAGTGCCGTAATACGCAGGTGTAGTTTAATGGCAAAACTTGAGCTTCCCAAGCTTACGTCGAGGGTTCGATTCCCTTCACCTGCTCCATAACATGGGCTTTCGGAAAGAAATCCGGGAGCTCATTTCTTTTTTCTCCAACAGACCGAAAAGATACATCTCCACTTAAGGACCGGTTGGAGGAAATCGAGCAAAAATTGGAGGAAATCAGAACAAAGGCTCTGGAACCGTTGAAATTACTGGGGTCTACAAAAGCGATTCTGTTCACCCGCTCCACAGAGGCCTTTAACCGCAATAGTTAGAGGCTTTTTTCGTTGAAATTTCAACGTTTTGGCTACTTTTAGGTAATCTGAGGTAATTCAAGTTATGACTTGATATCTTTTGTAAAAAGAGGTGAAAAAGGGCACTCAAAAATAACTTTTGTATTAATTTTGTATTAATTTTTGCAGGCCTTAAATCCTTGATTTTCAAGTAATTCATTGATGTTCATAGGTCCTATTTTGTATTAACAACAGCCAGCTTTACAAATGTAATAAAATAGCAGCTCAGAACCGAAATTCTGCGCTGCTATGTATGATTTGATCAGGAAATCCTTAG
>CADCGS010000198.1 GCA_902801055.1 uncultured Ruminococcus sp.
TCCTTATGAGTGCAGAGTGAGCGAAGCGAACGATTACGTGAATTGCCCAGTGCGGGCACGCACCGCGAGCTGACACCGGCGGCACGCCGGCGCGAATTGACAGCGCAGGCACTGCGCCTGGATGAATTTTTTGTTGATAAAAACGGGATAATATGATAAAATATAAAATATAAAGGGTTATCTGAAAAATGAGACGCCGGGCAGTCTGCGGCAGTTGATTTTATCAGACGCAGCTCGTGAATTTTCAGGGATCACCCCCAAAAAATACTATCGGATCATTATGAAGGGCGGCGATATTATGGGTCTGTTTTCAAAAATATTCGGCAATGATTTTGAGGCAAAAGTAGTAAAGGGCGCGCTGAACGATATTATGGGCGCCGCAAAGAATAATTCGGACGTCAATAACCGGGAGCCTGATGAGGAAAAAACGCCTGCCGCTTCGGCAAGCATCTATGACCAGATACCCGCTGAGGAAAATCAGTATAATTTCAATGGAAGCTATACCGATTATTTTGATAAGGTGTTCCGCGAGGAATTCCCTGAATATGAGATCACTCACAAAAAAGCTGACTACAGCAGAACGACGGCAACGGTATTTACTTTCCGTTTCGGCGGTAATGTTGTACTTATCGTGGAGCTTATGTCTGAATCAAGCAGCATAAATAAGCTGCGTACACAGTGTAAAAACAACGGTACACCGTATCTCAGATTTTATTACAATCACCGCGGCTGGTGGAATACCAGAGCATATGTAACGGAGCGTACAGGCAAGGCTCTTGGCCGCTGACGCTGTATAAATTCGCTGAAAACAGAAAGAGAACGCTTTTGCGCCTGCGGCGGATCCGGCACGGACGTTTTTTCAGGCTTCGCAGGCAGCCGTCCGTGTACGATCTTGTTAATCCCAGAATTTCTGGGATTTAACGATTTCTCTTTCTGTTTTTTTATTTTATGCGGCTGCAATAACACGGACTGAAACAATACAGAAAAATTAAGGCAACACCGCCGGCGTGCCGCCGGTGTCAGTTCGCGTAATCGTTCGCTCCGCTCACTCTGCACTCGTAAGGCAGCTTTGTAACCCGCGCCCGGAGTTAAAGCCACGGGGAACAGAACGCCGCCGCACCTTTGGGGTGCACGCACCGGAGGCCCTCCGCCGGTACTATCTCCCGGCGGTATTGCCTTAATGATCTATCAATCAAAAACCGGATACGGAGGAAATTATGTTAGAGCGTCTGGCTGATGAAAAGAGCTGGCAGAAATTTCTGGAATATAAAAAAAGCCTTTCCCGGCCAAAGGATGAAACAGCGATGCTTGAAGGCTTTATCCGGGACAGGGAATATCTCACCGTTTATGAGGCAATACGGCGCGGCGATGTTTTTCCGCTGCCGGCAAAGGCTGTCATAAACAAGACTGATTCACGCAAAAAGAGAACAGTCTATATGTATCCCCCAAGGGAAAATACTGTGCTGAAGCTTCTGACCTATCTTTTGCTTCGCAGATATGACCGGCTGTTTTCACCGGGACTGTATTCCTTCCGCCCCGGCAGGACTGCCAAGGATGCCGTGGGAAGGCTGCCCGGAACGGGAAAAAGGGAACACCTTTATTCCTATAAGGCGGATATCAGCAATTATTTCAATTCAGTAAATGTTCCGGAGCTTCTGAGCCTGCTTGAAAAGGTTCTCGCGGATGATATGGAGCTTTACGGCTTTCTCAGGCGGCTGCTTGAAGAAAAACACGTTATCAGCCGCGGCAGGATAATTACCGAGGAAAAGGGTATCATGGCGGGAACGCCGCTGTCTGCATTTTATGCGAATCTGTATCTGCGGGAGCTGGATGAATATTTTGCAGCCCGGAACATACCCTATGCAAGATATTCTGACGATATCATCGTTTTCGGGAAAAGCCGTGAGGAGACTGAGGCTCATGCCCGGAAAATACGAGCCTTTCTTGATGAAAAGGGGCTTTGCATCAACCCGGATAAGGAATCCTTTTCCTCGCCGGAGGAGGGCTGGTGCTTTCTCGGCTTCTGCTGCCGGGGAGGAGTGGTGGATATCGCTCCCGTTACGGTGGTGAAATTAAAAAAGAAAATGCGCCGCAAGGCTCGTGCGCTCCTTCGCTGGAGAATGAGAAACGGCGCAGACGGGGAAAAGGCAGCTGCTGCTTTTATCCGTATATTCTGCCGCAAGCTTTTTGAGGGCGGCAGGGATAATGAGCTTACATGGAGCCGCTGGTTTTTTCCGATGATAAATACCTCCCGAAGCCTGCATGAGATAGATCTTTATGCTCAGGATTGTATCAGGTATATTATTTCCGGGAAAAGAACCAAGGCAAGATATAATGTCCGCTACGCCGATATGAAAAGGCTGGGCTACCGGAGCCTTGTGCATGAATTCTATCTCCCGCCGGAAAATGACGGCGCGGGGCTGCGGGACTGATAAAGGGATACAGGGACGCGGCTTGTATACCGCGTATCCATTATTATACACATTTCAGGAGGAATCAATATGTCTGATTTTGAAACGATGAAAAAGAAAATGATCGAAGAGAACGAAAAGAATTTCGGTGAGGAAATACGCGAAAATTACGGCGATGATGTTTATGAGACAAGCAATAATATCCTCGCCGGACTTACCGAGGAGCAGTGGAGGAGATCTGAAATGCTCAGGATAAAGGCTGAGGATCTTCTGCAGGAGCTTACTCCCGGAGGGGACAGCACCGGTGAAAGGGCTATGGAAATGGCTAAGCTGCATGGTCAGTGGGCGAGCTGCTTCTGGGAGAACGGAGAGTATTCTCCGCAGGCGCATCTGGCAATAGCTCAGATGTATGTTGACGACGACCGTTTCCGCTCCTATTATGAGGGTATAGTAAAGGGCGGGGCACGGTTCCTCTATGATGCGGTAAAGCATTATGTGGAACAGCTTGACTGCTGAGAGTCTGCACCCTCCGGTACGCTGCCGCATAAGATATAATGCAGCACCGTACAAAGACCGCCTTACGGCTCAGCACCACAGCTGCTTCGCCCTTTTTCCGTCATACTGCAAAAAGCTTGCTTTATAACCGTCAGGCTATCGGCTCGTTTTGCAAATTCTGACGACCGGCAAGCTGCCGGTGCCAATGTAGTTTTAAAAAGATATTATCTGTCGGAATGATAATTGTTACCAAAACTAACACGGGAGCGCAGGCCATCTGCTTGCTCTTTTTCCGTCATTCTGCACAAAACTCGCTTGATAACCGTCAGGTTAACTGCGCTAGTTTTGCAAATTCTGACGAAAAGAATTGGCTGCGCATCTGCGGCACTATCTTTGTTCGGTATTGCCTTAAAGAACGGTCACATCCGTTCTCAACGAAAAAAATACGGCAGGTGGAGAAAATGAAAGAAGCATATGAGTATTATCCGGAATGTCAGTGCGGCAGAGAAGAAGGCTGCGAAAAATCTGTAAAGCATTTTATGGAGCTGAGTATCCCGGTGGATATCAAGCCGATGGTAAAGACCGGCAGCATCGAAAGCGAATGCTGCGGCGAGCCGACGGTAATATGTGAGGGTCATGCCGGGAGCAGCGAGGGCTGCCGGCTGATAATAACGCAAAGGCTTTGCGTAAAAATACCGCTCAGCTATGGTATTGATGTAAAGACCGGCACCGGTCTTACGGAGTGCTGCGGCTGTAATGATTGACAGAAACCGCCCGGAACAGGAGAAACCTGTCTCCGGGCGGATTTTTGCTGTACAAATCCCGGATAATGCTGCATAAACCCCTGTTACTGCAGCAGAAACCCCGATTAATGCTGCGGAAATGCAACAAAGTAAAGTAAAGAAAAGTAAAGTAAATAAAAGTAAAGTAAAGTGTAAAGAAAATTGAGTTTGAAAAACAATTCTGACTGAAAAAAAGCAAAGCAAATGCATTATTCCACACACACATAACCATTATTCATATCCGGATAAATCTGATATTGCTGTAATACCGGCGGAGTATCTCGTAATAATCACTGCCCTGCTGTGCCATTATCTGCGCACCCCATTGGCTCATGCCTGCACCGTGACCGTAGCCCCTGACCGTGAAGATGAATTTTCCGTCTTGGTATTCCGTTTCAAATGCAGCGCTGCGCAGACCGAGGGCTTTGCGGATATCCTGACCGGTAAATTCCTTTCCGCAGATGCTTATCCGCAGGACGGAGCCTGAACCTGTGCGGCGGGTCTGACCGAAATACTGCGAAGGATCGCCGCTGAAGGAGATGCTGCTGTCGGCAGAGGACAGTCTGCGGCGCAGTTCCCCGGCTTCAAGGGTCAGGGTCGTGATATAGCCCGGAGCGGCGGTATCATACGGGCTTGCAGCTGAGACAAGGTGGGGGTCGGCTTTCCCGAAAACATCGGCAGCGTTTTCTGTTGCTCCGGGGGAAATGGCATGGTAGCAGGCGTCTATCGGTTCGCCGGAGCTGTCCGCCATTATTTCTCCGAAAACCGATTTTACGGCAGCCTTTATTTTTTTTATAGAGGTATCGTATTGGTTTCCCCATTTTTTGCGGAGCAGTGCATCGCTGAGATATGTCTGACCTGCGGAGAGGTCGGCGGTGATATCGTGATCCTCACCTTTGCTTTGCGCCAGTCGGCGTTTACGGCAGAAAAACGTATAGAGAGCGACTGTCTGGGCTTTCAGCGCCTCCGTTTCAAACCCCGGCTGCATTTCGTAAGCGAGCGCGCCGACACAGAATTCCCTGTCCGGTATCTCCGTTATCCTGCCCGTGGCGCTGTCCTTGATACGGAACGTATCGGATCGTATATCGTGCGGAGATCCCGTATCATTTATCGTGGAACAGTTACCGTTCCCGTCAGGCGGAGCGTTCGTGCTGTCCGATGATATATCGTCGTTATCGTTTACGATCGGAGTCGGGGGCTCGCCGGAGTGTTCCTCTGCGGAGTCTTCCGGCGCTGCAATATCGGATCCGGTTATCATTCCTGCCGCAGAGATTAAGGGCAAATACTCCCACAACTGTCAGTACAAGCACCATTCTTTTCAGCCAATTCATATGCTTCCTCCGTTCTCAGTTCATCCCGCAGGCATTCAGAATAGAATAGATAAATTCGTACTGAGGAGTCCCTGCCTGAAATGCATTGCGATTCTGGTTTGCAATAGACCCGATACTGCGATGGATTAAACCCCCATACAGTGTTATCGTATCTCCCTCTTTGGTAATCGTCATATAGGGACGAATTACAAGTTTCAGTCTGCATTTATCCAGAGAGTTGAAAGTGATAGCATTTGTAAACTGTTCAACACTGTCAGTGGTTTTAAAGACAGGGTTCGAGCTACCCCGCTTGTAAGCATAGTTATGGAGCGCACTGGTTGTGAGTGTTGGATTGGAGCCGCTTTCTTCATAGCCGAGTACTGTTCCGTCTTCTACTAAGGTCCATCCGTTGAGGCCACTGCCAGTTAATGCACTCTTGGCATTTCTTGGTACAGAGGTAATGATGCGAACACCCGGGTTTCC
>CADCGS010000199.1 GCA_902801055.1 uncultured Ruminococcus sp.
CCTTTTCTTACGGCAAACTCACAGGCACTACCATCCTTTTAAAAGCCTGCGCAAAACTCCGGGCTGTCTGATTTTTCCCAGAACTACTTGACACTATCATAAAGGAACTGCCTCTTCCCTACTACACAGATCAGATAGCTTATGTGGCACAGGACAATTATCTTTTTGATATGTCGGTAATGGAAAATATCCGTCTCGGCAAGCCGGGAGCAACAGACGAGGATGTCATAAATGCCGCCAGGGGCTGCGGCTGCCATGATTTTATAATGAGCCTTGAAAACGGCTATGATACCATAGTCGGAGGGGCTGGAGGTCATTTGTCGGGCGGCGAACGGCAGAGAATATGTATTGCAAGAGCTATGCTCAAGGATGCCCCTGTCGTTATTCTTGATGAAGCTACTGCTTATACCGATCCGGAAAACGAAGCTCTTGTACAGTCGAGTGTCGCAAAGCTTATCAGGGGCAGGACGCTTATCGTGATAGCGCACCGGCTTTCGACTATAACGGATGCGGATAAAATATTCGTTGTCAATAACGGCAATATAGAAGCAGTCGGAAAGCATGAAAGGCTGCTTGAAGACTGCGCTCTTTACAGAAAAATGTGGGAAGCTCACCGTATGGCAAAGGACGAGGATGCATCCGGAAGGGAGGCGGTCTGATGTTTGCGATGATAAAAAAGTTCTTTGATTTTTGCAGCAGACAGAATCGTAAAAAGTTCTACATTTCTGTTTTCCTCGGCGTACTTGATGCAATATTCGGCGCAATGAAGATACCGGCGGCATTTTTTGCAATAAGTGCTGTACTGGATAATAAAATAGACGCCGCGTCTTTTGCTCTTGTTACCGGTCTGATGCTTATTAGCACAGTCGGAAAAATGATAGTCAACCGTTTTTCTCAGATGCTCCAGACCGAAGCGGGCTATGATACCTGTGCCGGAAAGCGTATTGAAATAGGCGAACATCTGAGATATCTGCCGATGGGATATTTCAATGATACAAGTCTCGGACATATCACCTCAGTTACAACTAACACAATGGAGCAGGTAGGCGATATTGCTACAAGAGCCATTATGATGGTTCTCCAGGGCAGCATTACGACTGTCGTTATCGGTATAGGTATGTTTGCCTTTAACTGGAGGATAGGCATTATTTCAGTTGCGGGTATCCTCGTTTTCCTGCTTGTGAACAAATGGACAAATCACAGCGTTGCAAAGGTAGCAGATGAAAAGTTAGAGGCTGACAGGGATATCGTCGGCGTAATACTTGAATACATTCAGGGTATCGCAGAGATCAGAAACTATAACCTTTCAAGCAGCAATAATGAAAGACTTGAAAAGGCTATAAGCAGAAAAACCAAAGCCGATATCAGGGCGGAGCTTTCGGCAATACCGGCTGTCGGCGTTCAGAACCTCATCAGCAAGCTTACAGGAGTAGCCATAGCAGGAGCGTCCGTTATATTTTATCTTAACGGCACTATGGCGCTGAATTATACAATTACGCTGCTGCTTTGCTCGTTTATGGTCTTTGAAGCCCTTGATGCAGCTGGCGTCTATACCGCACTTCTGAAAATAATCGGAAAGGGCGTTGATCTTGCAAACGAGATACTCACAATAAAGCAGATGGATATTGACGGCGAGGATATCATTCCCGAAAACAGGGATATCCATTTAGAACACGTCAGCTTTGCCTATGAAAACAGGAAGATCATTGACGATGTAACTCTTGATATAAAGGAGAAAACAACTACCGCTATCGTAGGCCCCTCCGGCGGAGGAAAAACAACTATCACCTCACTTATCGCCCGCTTCTGGGATGTTCAGGAGGGAAAGGTCACCCTCGGCAGCAGAGATGTCCGGGATTACAGCTTTGACAGTCTGATGGAGAATTTCAGCTTTGTATTTCAGCGTGTATATCTTTTTGAGGATACCATAGCGAATAATATACGCTTCGGCAGACCTGACGCTCCGATGGAGGATGTAATAGCCGCCGCTAAAAAAGCAGCCTGCCACGATTTTATCATGTCACTTCCCGAAGGATATGATACCGTAGTTGCGGAAGGCGGAGCTACTCTTTCCGGCGGAGAAAAGCAAAGAATAGCTATTGCACGGGCAATTATGAAGGATGCTCCGATCATCATACTTGATGAAGCGACTGCAAATGTTGATCCGGAAAACGAAAAGGAGCTTACACAGGCAATAGAAAACCTTACAAAAGAAAAAACGATAATTATGATAGCTCACCGCCTGAAGACCGTCAGAAATGCCGATCAGATACTTGTTATCGACAAGGGACGGATCGTCCAGCAGGGCCGCC
>CADCGS010000200.1 GCA_902801055.1 uncultured Ruminococcus sp.
TGCATAAACATCATAGTCGTATGATTTGCCGTCCTTGAAGACAGCGGAATGTAATGTGCATAGCCGCAGGCATATCCCGCAGCAGGACAGCCCGCAGCATTCGTATGTGTCAAAAAAAGCCCCGCCGTCAGCGGAGCTTGATCTGTCTATGTGATTCGGGATGTATTACAGCTCTTTCCCCTTGATGCGTGCATAAACATCATAGTCGTATGATTTGCCGTCCTTGAATATAGCGGAATGTATTGTTCCCTCAAGGAAAAATCCTGCCTTTTTCAATGCCGCAGAAGCGATGAGGTGGCTGACATAGGGGTGGGATTCTATGCGAAGAATATCGTATTCATCAAAGACAAGGGCGCTTATGGTGCGTATCACCTCAGTGCCGAGCCCTTTAAGGCGATATGGTTTAGCAAGCCAGATGGAAAGCTCACCTGTTTTTGAGTAGATACCCTCGCCGAACATGACCTCCACGTTGCCGACAGCATGACCGTCAACTATAATAGCGCGGCAGATCTGACGTTCCTCGCTGTTAAACATACGTTCACGGATATATTCATGTGCATAGGCTACATCCATCGGATATGGCATTGTTTCGCAGAGATTATCCGAAAGATTAGGGTCATCGGTCGCTGCCATAAAATCATCAATATAGTTTGCCTGCCATTTTTCAAGTTTGAATTCCATTCTGAACATCTCCTGACGATATCTGTATTTCATATATTCTATATATTTTTATATTCCTTCAATACATAAAGTATATCATATTTCTGTTCCATATTCAATAATTTGTTTGATTTGTGACCATTTTGGGATGCCGGCAGCGGCTTGGGGTGGGAGTGTAGCAGGTCAGAAACAATAAAGTCAATACCGCACAAAGATAGTGCCGCAGATGCGCCGCCAATTTTTTCGTCAGAATGTGATAAACGAGCCAATATCCTGACTGTTATTAAGCAAGTTTTCTGCAGAATGAGGAAAAAGAGTACCCCAAGGGTATTTCCTTCGGGCACAGAAGATGTGGTGCTAAGCCGCAAGGCGGTCTTTGTGCGGTGTTGCCTTAGAATAACACAACAAGGGGATGCCCTATTTGATTGGGCATCCCCTCTTAAAATTTAGTAGCCGTAGGTGCTTTTTTGTTAATGTAGGCTCGTAAATGTGTTCCGTTTCTGCCTTACGGGCGGAGTGCCTCCACTGTCAATTCGCGGCGGTCGCTCCACTTCGTTTCGCTCTGCACTCATACCGAACATTTATTACTCGCGGTCTTTACTTTTTTGCAGAAGCGGCGGCGTTCTGGTCCCCGCGGCTTTTATTCAGAACGCGGGTTACAAAGTTTTCTTATGAGTGCAGAGTGAGCGGAGCGAACGATTACGCGAACTGACACCGGCGGCACGCCGGCGGAGCGAACGATTACGCGAATTGAGAGCGCAGGCACTGCGCCGTGAACTGACACCGGCGGCACGCCGGCGCCGTTTGTGGTCATTACTAAACATACGGAGAACATAACCTCATAGTTTCGCACATGGTAAAAACAATCAATTCTTAGAATAACACAACAAGGGGATGCCCTATTTGATTGGGCATCCCCTCTTAATATTTAGTAGCCGTAGGTGCTTTTTTGTTAATGTAGGCTCGTAATTGTGTTCCGTTTCTGCCATTCTGTTCCCCGCTACTTTTAGCAAAGAGCGCGGGTTACAAAGCTTCCTTACGAGTGCAGAGTGAGCGGAGCGAACGATTACGCGAATTGACACCGGCGGCACGCCGGCGCAGGCACTGCGCCGTGGGTCCAGGGAGCTTGCTCCCTGGCGAGACCCGGCAGCCCAGCAGTGCGGGCACGCAGCGGCTCTTGAATGATCAGGCTTTTCCGACGGAACCGAAAAGCTCCATCTTTTCTTTGACTGTTGCTTTGATAGCCTCAAAGCCGGGAGCAAGCAGTTTTCTGGGGTCGAAGCCCTTGCCCTGCTGATCCTTGCCGGCCTCAATGTACTTTCTGGTAGCTTCCTGGAAGGAAAGCTGACACTCAGTGTTAACATTGATCTTGGAAACGCCGAGAGAAATAGCCTTCTTGATCATGTCGGCGGGAATACCGGTACCGCCGTGAAGAACGAGGGGCATTTCACCGGTCTTTGCCTGAATCTTGTCGAGGGTTTCAAAGCTGAGACCCTGCCAGTTTTCGGGATATTTGCCGTGAATGTTGCCGATACCGGCCGCCAGCATATCGACACCGAGATCAGCAATGGTTTTGCACTCATCGGGATCAGCGCAGAGTTCCTGAGACTTGGCGAGGTTCTCCTCAAAGGGATAGTGGGAACCGTCGAACATGATAGAAGTAAAGCCTGCCTTGATGCACTTGTAGCAGCCTTCATAGGTGCCGTGGTCAAGATGCAGAGCCACCGGAACGGTAATACCGAGAGATTCGTCCATAGCCTTTACCATAGCGGCAACGGTCTTAAAGCCCGTCATGTACTTGCCGGCACCTTCGGAAACACCGAGGATAACAGGAGAATTGAGTTCCTGTGCGGTGAGAAGAATTGCCTTTGTCCACTCAAGGTTGTTGATGTTGAACTGACCGACTGCATAGTGACCTGCCTTTGCTTTTTTCAGCATTTCTGCTGCGTTGACTAATGCCATTGTCATCACGCTCCAAATGATAAAATTTTCGGCTGTATGGGGGAATGGAATTGCCCGCATACATCTGAAACTATTATACAATAATTTTCGGAAAATAAAAAGACATTTTTTCAAATTTTCCGATATTTTTGTCATTCTTTTTTGCCAAAAGGAAAGGACAGCCCGAAAGTACGGACTGTCCTCTCTGCTGTCGGATAGAAACGAGGGGAAATATGAATAGAGGAGCGATTATTCCATCGTATAAACGGCTCTGTCAACATCGTAATTGAAGGCATAGACGGTGTTGGAAGTAGCGGTGCTGCCGTCACCGACTTCAATACCGTCGGGGAACCATCTGTCACCGATATGGAACTTATAGCCGGTAGCATCATCAGGAATATAAGCGACGAAGGTTCTGAATTGCTGCGGAGTACTCCAGAAGCCGACATCCTTGGTCTTGACCTGACTCAGGGAAATACAATTGGCTTCACCGATACCGCTCTTGCCGCCCCAGTAGTGAATCTTATAGTTAGCGCCGCCGTTAGTGTTGAAAATGTAGCTGATGACATAGACGTTGATGGTTCTCTGACCGACCTGCTCGGTGGGGCCAACCACATACTTTTCTTTTCTCTCAGCGAGTAACTTGTCTTTGTACTTAACGGAAACGGTAATCGTATATTCGCCTCTTTCTTTGGGCGTCCAGACAACCTTTTCGGTCTGCCTGCCGGTAAGATGAGACAGCGTTTCTACTTTGCCGTCTTTTTCGGCGGTATAAATAAATTCATCGGGCTTGACACAATCAGGCAGATAGTTAGCCGCTGCACTGATATAAATGTCACGGTTCACATATCCGTTGGTATCGCTGTATTCCACTTTAGTAATAGCAGGCGGCGTTACCAGTACAGTGGTGGTGGATTGAACAGTAGTGCCGGCGGCATCCTTTACCTTTACCATGATTTTATAGGTGCCGGCATTGCTGCCGAAGGTCTTGGTTTTGGAACTGTTTTTGATATTTTCTGCAATCTTGTAGGTCTTTCCGCCCTTGATATAGTAGTAAGAATAGGTATAGGGAGCGGTACCGCCGGTAACCTGTGGGGTGATTTTAACACTCTGATAGGTATTGATATACTTGCCTGTATCAAGGTCAATGGAGCGGATGGCTAACT
>CADCGS010000201.1 GCA_902801055.1 uncultured Ruminococcus sp.
ACCTCGTCGATCAGGATGGGCGGCCGATAGGTCTGCAAAAACAGCTTCGGGTCCGTTTGCGCAAACTGCCGCAGCTGCGTATCGTCCATCGTCACATAGGTACGGTTCTGGTCCTTCGCCAGCTGTTTGAGCATAGTGGACTTGCCCACCTGCCTTGCGCCAACGACCATCACCGCTTTGAATGCCTCGCTCATCCGTAAAAACTTGCGTTCCAGCTCTCGTCTGATATAGACCATGCTTCCGCTCCTTTTAGGCTAAAATAAAGTCTACTATATTTTAGCCTAACTTTTTCATTTATGATACAGCTTTTCATAATCGGGAAGACATATAACCGTTGCAGGAAACAGCAAATTCGGGCATACTATAGAAAAAACCGGAAAGGAACGAGATATGAAATCGCTTTTGATTAAGGACACGACCCGGGAGGAGCGGGAGGAGATCGTGCGAAAGGCCCTGTGGGGCGGCTGCGGGGCAGAGTGCGAGTTCTGCTCCGGCTGTGACAACAGGGGCGGCGGGCGGATCGAAAGCATGTATCAGCCCTACATCGACGGGGAGAAGGAGATAGCCGAGATCAACGCAGAATACCGGGCTCCCTTCGTGCGATAATTCACTTGGACAAGTGAAATTCAGTGAATATTCACTGAAAATTCGCTCTCCGGGGTGAATAAAGTGAATTTTCACCCTATAGAAGTGATAATTCAGTCGAATTGCCTGCTGCTGATTTCCATTGAGAACTTGCCTCAAAAGTGATGTAACTTATCAATGAAAGGCGCTACTTGACAATCGTCAAGTAGCGTTTTGAGACATCAGTATTTTGTTTCTTTAGACAAAAGATTTAAGCTCGCGGCCTTTTCTTCTATTCCCCAAAATCAACTACAAATCATTTTTGGGGAACAGGATCGTTCAACCAGTCCGCGGCATCGATGACCCGGATGCCTTCATGCTGATATTCCGGCTGATAGGTGCGTGCAATCACCAGCTTCGGATATGCGTCTTTGATACTTAACAGCGGGGTGACTTCCCTTTCAAAGGTCTTCGGCTCGGAGATATCGTTCGCTACCTGGATATAGAGCTTCTCGCCCTGTTTCATGGCGACAAAGTCGATCTCCTTGTTATAGAGGACTCCGACATATACCTCATACCCGCGGCGGAGCAATTCGATGGCAACGATATTCTCCAGCACGCGACCGTAATCCATATTCTTTGTTCCCAGCCTGGCAAAGCGGAAGCTCTGATCCGCCAGATAATACTTATCCTCGGAACGGAGGTATCGCTTCCCTCGGATATCATATCTCCGTATTCGATAGAACGCAAAAGCCTTACACAGAGCGTCCATATATTTCCCGACAGTCTTATGATCGACCTTCGTCTTATTGGAGGAGAGGGTATCTGTTATCGACCGAACGGATGTGACGTTTCCGATGTTGTCCATCAGGAAATCGATCAGCTCGTGCAGCAGAGGCTCATTCTTCAACCTGTACTTTTTCACGATATCACGGACGATCAAAGCATTTAACACTTCGCTGTTGATGTAACGGTATTTCTGCTCCTGGTTTTTATATAGATAGGAGCCGGCCATGCCGCCCTCAGTGATGTATTTTGTCAAGCTGCCGTATAGATTCTCCGAGGGGAAATAGGTGAGGTATTCCTTGAAGGAAAACGGAAACACATGGATCTCATAGGTGCGGCCGACAAACAGCGTCGCCAGATCACTGCTTTGCAGGAAGGCATTTGAACCGGTCACATAGATGTCATATTTCTCCTTTGCGTGCAGGCTGTTGATTGCTTTCTCAAAGGTAGAGCACATTTGCACCTCATCGACCAAAAGATAATTGTTCTTCCCGTCCTGATAATGCTCCTCAACATAACCCTCCAGAGCATGGTATTCCATGAGGCGCTCATACTCTGTAAGGTTATAATTGATGTGGATGATATTTGCGTCCTGGTCATTGGCCTGAAGCCATGCAGCCAGTGCGTCCAGCAGCTTGGACTTGCCCGATCGGCGGACACCTGTGATCACCTTGATATCCGGTGTCTGAAGAAGATCCTTCATTTCTTCCAGATATGCAGTACGTTCGATAAGCTTCATCATGATCCCTCCGAGCCTATTGTAGCTTTATTATACCCTTTTCATTCCCCAAAATCAAATAATTTTTGTTTTTGGGGAACGGAAGTCGGCGGAAAGAAAAACAGCTTCTACCTCTATAACCGAAATGAATCCGAAAGAAATGATCCA
>CADCGS010000202.1 GCA_902801055.1 uncultured Ruminococcus sp.
CCCCCCCAGGGGCGGTAATTATCTCTAAAAATCGAATTACACAGGAACGGGCGCCCCTCTCGTACTTAAAAATCGCAAATTCAAAGACGGTATATGCCCCGGAACTCTTTAAAATTTTTTCTCAATGGCATTTTAATTTGAAAAGCCCCATAACAACCTAATAATCAAACAGAATTCAAACACATCAGCCCGACCGCAATCGGGCTTTTTTGCTGCAATTTTTTCAATCGGGGTTTGATTATTTTTCAAACATCGTTTGATTTTTCTAATTCTTTCTGGAAGGAGGTGCTGAATCAGTGGCAAAAGACGGAACCAATCGCGGAGGTGCAAGACCGGGTGCAGGGCGCAAGCCAAAAGCACTGAAAGAAAAACTCGATGCCGGCAATCCCGGAAACCATCCCTTAAGGCGGCTTGATATTCCCGAAAATATTGAAGGGGTCGATATGCCGAAGCCGGGTGATTATCTCTCGGCAATGCAGCGTGACGGAAAGCCGCTCGGCGCTGATGAAATATATACCAAAATGTGTAGATGGCTCGGAAAGCTGGGCTGCGATAAATTAGTGAACCCTCTGCTTGTTGAGCAATATTCGATGTGTGCAGCGAGGTGGATGCAGTGCGAAGAGGCTATAACGAGATATGGTCTTGTCGGCAAGCATCCGACAGTAACAACATCGGTGGTGCAAAGCCCGTTTGTATCCATGAGCCACAGCTATCTGAAACAAGCTCAACAGATGTGGCTGCAAATATACCAGGTCGTTAAAGAGAACTGTACTGTCGATATTGACAGCGGTGCGTTCGATGATCCGATGGAGAAGCTGCTCCGTGCAAGGGAGGGAAAGTGATGCAGAACAGAAAACGGTATCAAGCGAAAAATGATACAAAGAAGCGTTATCAGCCTGCTCCGATGTGGGCAGCGAAGGAAAAAATATTTGACACCCGTAAGGGACTGAAAAAGTTCCTGAAACGGAAATTCGGTTAGGAGGAAGAAATTATGTACGAAAAGGTGAATCCGCAGCATCCCGATAAAATCGCAGATAGAATCGCTGGAGCAATCGTTGATTTGGCGTATGCAAAGGAAAAGGATCCGAGAGTAGCGGTAGAGGTACTGCTCGGACATGAGGTTTGCCATATTATGGCAGAAACTTCTGTGCATTTCGATATCAGTGAAATAGCAAACATCGTCAAGCGTCTTGCACCGAAACTGACGGTGGACTATCTGGAAGTAAAACAGGATCCTATTCTTGCAGAAAATCAGCGTGGTCGTATACGCTGCGGTGATAACGGCATCTTCAAGGGTGTACCCGTGACTGGTGAACAGGAGAGATTGACAGCCATTGCAAAGCAGTTTTATTTCGCTTTTGAGAAGGACGGGAAATATTTGCTTGACCTGTCTGCCGAACAGGCAGGCGGTGACCGTCTTATCATCTGCCAGAGCAACGCAGATACAGAAAATCTCCGTAAGATGTTCCCGGCGGCTGTGATAAATCCCCTCGGTGACTGGACAGGCGGCAGTGATGTTGACTGCGGTGCTATTAACCGCAAGCTCGGAAGTGACATGGGCGACAGCGTTACAGGCGGAGGTCTGCACGGCAAGGATTTGTCAAAGGCTGATGTCAGCGTGAATATTTACGCTTTTCTTGAAGCACAGGCTCTCGGCAGACCTGTGGAGATCAGCTGTGCTATCGGTGATGATACCGTTGACGGCAAGCCCTATGCTGACATTGTAGAGATTGCGAGAAAATACATACACGATCTGGGTGGCTTTGAGAAATTCGCAGAATGGGGGCTGATCAGATGATAACGACAACGCAGATGCAGCTTGTTGACATTAACAAGCTGATTCCCTATGTGAACAATGCCCGGACGCACTCGCCGGAGCAGATAACGAAATTACGCTCAAGCCTGCGTGAGTTTGGCTTTATCAATCCTGTTCTTATCGACAGAGAATTCAATGTCCTTGCCGGACACGGCAGGATAGCCGCTGCGAAGGAAGAAGGTATAAACGAAGTACCCTGTGTATTCGTAGAACATTTATCCGAGGCACAGAAGAAAGCGTACATACTGGCGGATAACAGAATGTCGCTTGATGCCGGATGGGATGACGAGCTTCTGAAAGTAGAAATGGCATCCTTACAGGAAATGGGCTTTGATGTCGGTATGACAGGCTTCGATGAAAGCGAGCTTCGATTTGACCGCTGCCCTTGAAAAAGCGGCATTTGTTCAGCGAGGAGATATATGGACTGTCGGCAGACACAGACTGATGTGCGGCGATGCAACTTCCGCAGAGGATGTCGCTGCCCTTATGAGCGGCACAAAGGCAAATCTCATTCTGACTGACCCACCGTATGGAGTCTCTTTTCGCAGCTCCTCCGGCTTGACTATCCAGAATGACAGTATGAAAAACGAGGAGTTTTATAATTTTCTCCTTTCTGCCTTTCAGTGTATGGTCGAACACCTTGAAAGCGGTGGTGCTGCTTATGTATTTCACGCTGATACCGAAGGGCTGAATTTCCGCAGGGCTTTTGTTGATGCCGGACTGCATCTTGCCGGGTGCTGTATCTGGGTAAAGGACAGTCTGGTGCTTGGCCGCTCCGATTATCAGTGGCAGCATGAGCCTGTGCTTTACGGCTTTTTGCAGAACGGAAAGCATAAATGGTATTCAGACCGAAAGCAGACTACCATCTGGAATTTCGCAAAGCCAAAGCGTAATG
>CADCGS010000203.1 GCA_902801055.1 uncultured Ruminococcus sp.
TGCTACCTTGACTACTTGGTAAGGCTTGCAAACCTGTTTAATACGATGTGGTGAAACCACCGGCGAGTACCCGACAGCACCCAACATCAGGATAAGATAACCTGTGTTATTTGAAGATAATCTTGGTAGAGATTATCTTCTGATAGCTACACAAATATTTGATTATGTATCTATCAGAGGATAATCCTCAAAAAACAATTCCTTAAACAAAGAAAAAGTCCTAATTGTTTAGCAAATAGGCGAGAAAACTTAAATTCCTCGCCTACTGCCATACAATTATCGCGCGCCGGGAGGGACTCGAACCCCCGACCTACTGGTTCGTAGCCAGTCACTCTATCCGGCTGAGCTACCGGCGCACACCGTCCTCATCGGACTGCTTATATATAATATCACATCCGGAATCAAAATGCAAGAGTTTTTTTAAGTTTTTTTACTGCAATACCCCGCTTGTGTATGAACAGCGGGGCATATTATTTCAATATATATTGATTCAGACTTTTCGCAAGCCCTTTGGATACTTATTTTTCAGCCGTCCGCCGGAGCATTTGCCAAACCCGAGAGATATCCCTTCAACGGAAACACAGGTATATCCCGGTTCACCGTCACAGTCGATCTCCAGTCCGCGGAGATAATCGTCAAGCCTGCTGTCGTCAAGAGAAAGGTCAAGCACTCTGCGGAAATGATCCGGTCGGAAGCTGCTGAATAATGCATGAGCCGGCTCAATGCGTTTTTTTACGAATTCTCCGGCAAGCACCCCGGCGCGTATGACCCCAAGCCCCTCGACCGGCGGCATATCATGAGGCAGAAGATATATTTTCCCGTTTCGTATGCCCAAGACCATATCGGGTCTTTTGCGGAATATATCTTCAAGAAAGCTCCCGGCAAGCTTTTCCTCTTCCTTATTATTTGCTTTGGAGCAATTGACGCATCCTACCCTTTGCGAGCTTCCCTTTCTGCGGAAGCGCACAGCAAAATGTCCCTCGCCGCCTTCAACAGGCGTAATACGCACAGCATTGCTAAGCCTTGTTTTCCTTCCGGACAGCTCAGTGATATCATATGGCTCAAAATCCGGACAAAGCTCAAGGAATTTTTCCGCTGTCTCCTCGTTTTCCTCCGGGGAGAATGTACAGGTGGAATATACCAGTATCCCTCCCTCACGCACACACCTCGCTGCGGACTGCAGTATGGATATCTGGCGGTTCGCACAGGCAATAACGTGCTCGCGGCTCCACTGCGTCACGGCATCATTATCCTTGCGGAACATTCCCTCTCCCGAGCAGGGCGCATCTGCAAGCACCTTGTCAAAACAGCCCTCAAGCCGCTGACAAAGCACCTCCGGGCGGCAGCTTGATACTACTCCGTGAGAGATACCCATTCTCTCGAAATTCGACAGAAGAACGCCCGCTCTGTTCCTGACGACCTCATTCGACCAGATAAGCCCGGTATTATTGAGCATCGACGCTATCTGCGAGGATTTTCCTCCGGGAGCTGCACACAGATCGAGCACATATTCTCCCGGCTCGATCTCCAGAAGAGAAACAGCAGACGAAGCCGACGGCTCCTGAACATAAAAGGCTCCGGCATGGTGAAGCGCATTATTCCCCACACCGTCAGCATCAGAGGGGATATAATATCCGTCCCGGTAAAACGGAGATCCTTCCGCACTGAACGGCAGCAGCGGCAGAAGCTTTTCCGGCGTAGTTTTCAGCCGGTTGATGCTTATGCCCCTGTAGGGATTTTTTTCAAAAAGAGAAAGATATTTCTGTGTATCCTCTTTTCCGAGGACAGTTTCAAGTTCCGCTATAAAGCTTTCAGGCAAAGTCATATGGATTTTCCTTTATTTTTATTTCCGGACAGGTATAATATACATTTTATTGCAGATAATAATTTCAGCCGGGATCAGCTGATTTCGGCTGATATCAATTTTTTATGAGGTGGATCATAATGAGCAAGAATAAAACATCCAAGCCGCAGGAAACACAAAAGCCCTCTACAACATCGGGTGAAAACTGCGGACACAAATCAGCAGAAAACTGCGGACACAAATCGGCAGAAAACTGTAAATAAGCAGCGATGTAAGGCAACACCGCACAAAGATAGTGCCGCAGATGCGCCGCGGAGTGCCTCCGGTGCGTGCCCGCACTGGGCAATTCGCGGGGTTCGCTCCACTTCGTTCCGCTCTGC
>CADCGS010000204.1 GCA_902801055.1 uncultured Ruminococcus sp.
TAATCATATTACTACCTCGCTAACAAACTTCGATTTGTTGTTAGAGTCTATTATCCTGGAAGTTATTTTTTCTTTGTCAATTATCCCGAAATATATATCTTACCATCGCATCATTCCAACAAAAACAAAAATAGTTTATAAATCCAAATACATAATAAATTGAATTTCATCTCTTGAGTCAGGCTGTGAATAATATGCATACATATCTACTTTAGATAATACAGCTCCTTGTTTTTTATAAAATTTACATGCAGTAACATTAATGTTTTGAGTCTCTATAAGCATTTGACTATAACCATCTTCAGTTGCACCGCTTTTGCATAAATCAAAGAGCTTTTGCCCTATTCCCTTATGCTTATATCCATCCTCTACTCTAATATCCCAAAGTACGCAGGCATCTTTTCTGCCCGATAACATGTATATATTTTCTGTTGATCCAGCAACAGTTGCAGCACCTACCGGCTTCTCATCGTCAATAGAATCGCCAAGTGGATATATCAAATGTTTTCTCATATTCTTTAGCAATTTCATATTTACTGTAGTCTTTTATACACTCCTTAACAGGAACTTCATCAAAAATGAAACCACCTAGCCCACTGTCCAATCTTTTCAATTTATATATCGAACGAACTTCAACATTCATTGAAACCCGATCGTATAAATCAAAATACGTTCTATCTACTTCTTTAACATTAATCATTTTTCTCTCCTGTTTATCGACACCATCTAATAATCAAAACTGGAATTATATTTCTCTACATTTGTGTATCCGTACCTTTTTGCCTTTTCCACCATGATCCGGCATTGCGAATTATCCACTATGCTCCCAGGATACATTTCATAGAATAGCGGCGTTGCACTGTCCTGATCAAATGCTATCCAGGCACAGAGCAGTTCTATCTCATCGTATTATTAAATATTATATTTACAGTAGTGTATGATTTCTCCGAAGCCTTGCATTCATCGATAAATCTCGATTCAATATAAATACGTCCGCCGTTCTCCTCAATTATATTTTTGCTGAGCGGAAGACCGATGCCGACACTGTCCGGATTTACTGAAGCTGCATCGGAGGAATGGCTGAAACGTTCAAATACCTTAAGTCTGTCCGCCTCAGGGATGCCTCTCCCGGTATCAGTCACTGTGAGCTTTATCATAAGAGGAGTCCTTGTACAGCCGAGAGTTACGGTTCCACCCTCAGGACTATGCTCGATAGCATTTTTTACAATATTGCTGAGTGCCTCGTGCATCCATTCCGGATCGACCTCTATCTCTGCCGCAATATTGTCACGTCTTGTATTTTCTTCTATATGCGCTTCATTCTGTTCAACACCGGAAACCATCGTATTTGTAATGTTCTGTTCAACACCGGAAACCATCGTATTTGTAGTGTTCTGTTCGACATCATCTTTAAGATATTCGAACGCATCCTCAACTACTATATTTACTCCCCTCTGCTCGGCCATCGGAAGGAGCTCTGCCGCTGCATTTTGTAGCAGCATCAGTACAGGCGTTTTGATCTTTTTAAATTCAACTGAGTTTATTTCAAGACGAGCAAGCTTAAGAAGCGATAGTGTGAGCCATCTCATCCGCTCCAATTGTCCCTCCTCCCTGCGGAGGATATCTATCTCTTCCTCACCCCAGTCCTGTGATGTAGCGTGTGATGATAATATATCCGTAAATAGTGTCAAGCTTGCGATTGGAGTTTTTAACTGATGCGACATGTCAGAGATCATATCCTTCAGATAAAGCTTCTGTTCCTTCTCCCTGTCCGCCGCTTCAAGAATACCTGTGTACATATCATAGATTGCTCCCGAAAGCTTGCCAAACTCACCCTCGGTCAGCATTTCCTGCTTTATCGCCGGAAGACCTTCCGATTCATTATTTGCTGACTTCCGAATAGACAGCTCCTTCGCAGCAGTCCTTACACCGGCAATTCTTGCATAAATACGCTTTACCATAACAACCGCCGAAATATACAGAATTACAAGCGCAAGAGATGCGATCAGGCACGCCAAAAGAGGCTCCTTGATCACAGCCGTCAAAACAGTATTTGTGATCAAAAGCGCCGAAATAAATACAGTAGTTATTATCTTTATCTCACGTTCTGTATGCATGATTATCACATTTTCTCCATGCGGTATCCGATTCCTCTGACAGTCTTTATATAAGGATCTTTTCTCTTCAAATCCCCGATCTTATCACGCAGCCTGTTCACGTAGACATACAGTGCACTGTCATCAATGAAATTACCGGATTCATCGAATATCTTCTCAAGAATATTTGACCTTGTGAGGCATATCCCCTGATTCTTCAGAAAATACACCAGAAGCTTATATTCGCCCGAAGAAAGCGCAAGCTCTTTTCCGGAAAGAGTTACTGTTGCAGCCTTTGTATCTATGACCAGTTCTCTGTATGAATAAACTCCCTCTGCATTATTTATATCATCCTGATCCGTGATCACAGGATTTCTTTTGTTGCTTACTCCATCTGCCTTACCGGATTCACCTTCCGGAGCAGTAATCATGTTTTCGTATCTTCGCAGCACTGCCCTCACTCTCGACAACAGCTCTGCATTTCTAAACGGCTTGGTAATGTAATCATCAGCACCAAGATCAAGCCCTCTGACAACGCT
>CADCGS010000205.1 GCA_902801055.1 uncultured Ruminococcus sp.
GATATAATGTCAGCATACATTACTGGTTTCTCAGGTCAACTATCCTCTTTGCCTTGCCCTGGAAACGCTCGATCGTTTTGGGAGCAACGAGTGTTACCTTTGTTCTCAGACCGAGGATCGACTGCATCTTTGCCTCGATGGATTTCTTCAGTCCGCTGAGAAGCTGGTAATTTTCAAGAAGAGCGGCATTTTCAAGCTCTACCTTGATCTCAAGATTATCCCTGTAATTCTCACGGGTAATGATGAGCATATAATGAGGAGCTACATCCTTGATATTGATAAGGATATTCTCGATCTGTGTCGGGAATACATTTACGCCCTTGATTATGAGCATATCGTCCGTCCTGCCCATTGTCTTTGCCATACGGGCGTGAGTTCTGCCGCAGGAGCACGGCTCATATGTGATCTTCGTGATATCCTTTGTCCTGTATCTGAGCACAGGCATACCCTTTCTTGAAAGGGTGGTGATAACAAGCTCGCCTACCTCACCTTCACCGAGACGCTTGCCTGTATCGTGGTCGATTATCTCCGGCAGGAAATGATCCTCGGCAAAATGCATACCGTTCCTTGCCTCGCAGTCGCCGGAAACGCCGGGGCCGCCAAGCTCGGTCATGCCGTAGTTATCGGATACACGGATATTGAAGTTTGCTTCGATCTGTGAGCGCATTGCGGGCGTACACGGCTCAGAGCCGAGAATACCGAGCCTGAGCTTATAATCGGAAAGCGGATAGCCTGCTTCCTTTGCCGCCTCGGAAAGATAGAGCGCATAGGAGGGTGTTGCAACAATACCCGTTACTCCGTAATCGCGCATCATCATAAGCTGCTTTTCGGTATTGCCTGATGAAGCAGGGATGACTGTCGCGCCGATGTTTTCAAGTCCGTAGTGAAGTCCGAGAGCACCGGTGAAAAGACCGTAGCCGAAGCTTATCTGTATGATATCCTCGGAGGTGACTCCGCCGGCAACTGCAACACGGGATACGAGATCAGCCCAGAGCCTGATATCCTCCTTTGTATATACGCCGACGGTCGGCTTGCCGGTGGTGCCGGAGGAGGCATGGATACGGACGATATCCTTCATCGGAGCAGCCATCATCCCGAAAGGATAGTTGTCACGGAAATCATCCTTTGTGGTGAACGGGATATATTCGATATCCGACAGCGTCTTTATCTTTGAGCCGTCGAATACACCCGCGTCAGTAAGACGCTTATGATAAAGCGGTACATTATCATAGCAGTACTTTACGATCTCCTTGAGGCGTTCAAGCTGGAGAGCCTCTATCTGCTCTCTCGGCATCGTTTCAATTTCCTTTTGAAACATCATTTTTTATCATTTCCTTTATAATATATTTCTTGCGAGACAATATCATTGTCTGCCCTGTTACTATTATTTTAACTCTGTTTTGCTGACAAATCAAGAAATATTATCTATCCGGCGTGCCGGCGTGCCGCCGGTGTCAATTCGCGGGGGTCGCTGAGCTCTGATACGGGAGGGGCAGTTGGCTGGTCGCGATTGCAAGTCATCGGAAAAGAGCGGCTTTAATCTTGCTCTTTGGGTGCTTTTTTAATAACTCCCGGAATTATTTTACACTAACTATCTATTACTTTCTGCCATTACTCATCCTCGTCGATGGACAGCTTTGCCGAAACAGTGACCTTCCTGTTGTAGCAGGCAAAGATCTTGTCAGTGCGTTCCGTATCCTTCGTCGGTGCTATTCCTGAAATGATCGGGGTAATGATAAGACCAAGAAGCATTGCGAGCATACCGGCATTTATCGGGGACTTGAAATATTCAAGCACAGCATTGTCAAATTTTATGCCGCTGAAATTGCAGATAAAGGATGCAATTGAGATACCGACGCCGAGAATGAAATTGATCCATACCGCAGCCTTCGGTACTCTTTTGAGATAAAGACCGTAAAGGAACGGAGCAAGGAATGCGCCGGCAAGTGCGCCCCACGATACGCCCATCATCTGGGAAATGAACAGTACAGGAGAATTTACCTGTACGATAGCTATGATAGCTGAAACCGCAATAAAGAATACTATGAATATCCTCATGAGAAGAACCTTCCTCTTTTCACCGAG
>CADCGS010000206.1 GCA_902801055.1 uncultured Ruminococcus sp.
GCTACATTCTCGAATGTGCCGACGCGGGAGTTGACAAAATAAGGATAAACCCCGGCAAGGATATTGTTTATGCAGGCTTTGACGGAAACCCCGCCGGGATCTTCCTCTCAATAGACGGCGAACAGTTCTTCGACGGCGGATTTATTGATGATCTCCAGCCTGATACCGAATACACCCTCTATTATAAGCAGGGCGTGGACGGTGCTGTCTACAGCAAGCAGTTCAGGACAGCATCTGTTGATTACGGTGTCGCGATCGGTAATGTGACGATCACTGATCTCAATACAGGCAACCTTGAAAGGGACGGCTGGCAGTATGATCCCTCCGAGCATATCCTCACCCTCAGAAGCTTCTCCTGCGAAAGCGCCGGCACAGTCGCCAAGCTTGAAAAATTCTTCGGATATGAGGTAATTTATGATATAATAACCTCACGGCGTAAGCCGATTCGACCGGCGTGCCGCCGTTCTCATCGGACGCCTGAGAGAACATTTAAGGCAACACCGCACAAAGCCGACAAGCGGTCTTTGTGCGGTGTTGCCTTAAGTCTTCAGCTTACCGTGTCAGGTATTTCTAATGAATACTGAAAACGTAAAACTGAAAAACGAATAATGATCGTCAGGAACTTAAGTCATACTCGCTGTACTGTTTTCCCGGAGATAAGGAGTAGAGTAGAGAAATATACTTGCCTTCACTTAAGAGTAGCGTCAAGTGTCGCCCTGTGCGGCACGGCGCGGACGGAGAGGGAAGATAAACCCGACTTGTACGCGTGCCAATAATGTAGGGGTAACACCTACTCGGGTGCGCGAATTGACCGCCCGGGCACCGGGCACGCCGGCTCCGCGCGAGCACGCGCCGCCGCTTGCAACTGCCGGTTGACAGATTTCCCGGTAGGATTGATAGACATTTCAGGGGATGGATGGTATAATTCTGTTATCAAAAACATGGCGATGCGCCGGAATGAAAGGAGAATCATTATGATATTTGCCGATAAGCTTATCATGCTGAGAAAAAAGAATGGAATGTCGCAGGAGGATCTTGCAAACGAAATAGGCGTGTCAAGACAGTCTGTTTCAAAATGGGAGGGCGCACAGAGTGTTCCCGATCTGACAAAAATAATCAAAATAAGTAAGTTCTTCGGAGTAAGTACAGACTACCTTCTTAAAGATGAGATCGAACAGCCCGATAATGATAATAAACCACAGGAAACGGGTGTGTCTGAGGATAATGTTGTGGATGAGGAGGCAATAGAAATGTCTATCGGAGATGTTACCGGTTATTTTAAAAGAACAAACCTGTCCTCGATCATAATGTGCGCAGCCCTTGCCTGTATTATGATCTGTCCGGCTGTTGCAGTTCTGATCCTGCAATTTGATAGCGGCATCCTATCGGTCGTAACGGTCGGAGTTCTTCTTGCAGCGGGACTTGCTGCTCTTATTGCCGTATATATAATGGATAAAAAATACACTCCGCTGAAAACCCAGTCTCTTGCTCTTGAATACGGCGGAGCAGGTATTGCAGAGGACAATCTGAAAAAATACGGCAAAAAATACCGTATCATAAAGACTGCAGGTATAGTATGTGTTTCTGTCGGCATATTACTTTCTTTGTGTGCACTGCTTACTGCTGTGATCTATGGTAATACAGACAGCTATGCAAATCCGGATGTACAGTATTTTGTGCTCTGGACAAGCGCAGATATCCTGTTTTCTGCAGGTGTTTTTCTGCTGCCTTTCGGAGTGATAAGGCTCAGGAACATTTACTGTATTCTTGAAGAAGGCAGATTCTCTCCGAAAAATAAAAAGAGAAATGCCGGGATCAGATTGTTCAGCATGATATATATAGGTCTGTATGTAGTTGCTGTTACATTAAGCTTTATGCTGAATATAACGGTTGCATTTCTGATATGTATAATAGGCTTGATAGTTTATGCTGTGATATATTCTGCGCTTGTATCATCCTTTATCAAGAAAAACAAGTGACGCCCCGAGAGCGCAGCGATCGGTTGGCGGAACTTATGCACAGCAGAGGGCCAGTATATGATCCTTGCGGCTCAGGTACTGCACTTTGTACAACAAGCATCAGGAGGAAATACATGACAATGAACCAGAAAAACAATGACAAAGAGAAAGTACAAAGAAAAAATCCTTTGCTTGGGACATTTCTCTTGTTTGTAACAACAGTTATATGGGGTGCTGCATTCACTGCCCAGTCAAGCGCAGCAGATAAGATAGGATCGTTTACATTCATTACATCAAGACAGATACTTGCATCTGTTTCACTTATCATTATCGCTGCCATTCGTTCAGTCCTCAGACGGCATAAGATCATCAGCCCTCAGACACAGAATAAGACCTCACGAAAAAGACTTCTTATAGGTGGGATACTCTGCGGAATAACCCTGTTCCTAGGGATGTCTCTACAGCAGCTTGGTATATCATCATATCCACCCGATGCGGCTTCCTCAGGACGCTCCGGCTTTCTTACGGCGACCTATGTTATAATGATACCTGTAGTACAGCGGATCACAGGCAAAAAACTATCGATCCCTGTCATTCTTTCGGTTTTCGGTTGTTTAGCCGGTATGTATCTTCTATGTTTATCAAACGGATTCACAGGCATTTACCTCGGCGATCTGCTTGAGCTTGGATGCGCCGCCGGATTTACCTCTTACATTATCATCGTAGACCGGTTCAATGACGAGGACTGCATCTTTCTCTCGATCATCCAGTCGATCGTAAGCGCTCTGATAGCCTTTGCAGCTATGCTTCTCACAGAAAAGCCGGACATTGGTATTCTTATCCAGGCATGGCTGCCTATAGTCTATGCCGGTGTGTTATCAAGCGGAATAGGCTATACCCTGCAGATCATAGGTCAAAAGACAGCAGAGCCAACAGTCGCCTCGGTAGTCATGAGTATGGAATCAGTATTCGCTGCCCTGTTCGGATGGCTGATACTCGGAGAGATCCTCGGCATAAGGGAATTGTCGGGCTGTATATTAGTCTTTGCCAGTGTAATTCTTGCACAGTTCCCCGATCATAAAAACAATAAAACACGAAGCACAACATAAAACGTTCTATCGTATAGTAGTCTGAACTACTGTATAGTACTTTGAACTTCTGTAGTACTTTGAGATTCTTTAGGCAATACCGCACAAAGATAGTGCCGCAGATGCGCCGCCAATTTTTTCGTCAGATTGTGCAAAACGAGCGCCGTTAACCTGACGGTTATCAAGCGAGTTTTGTGCAGAATGACGGAAAAAGAGCAAGCAGATGTGGTGCTAAGCCGTAAGGCGGACAATCTGACTCCCGTATAGCCCTTTGAACTATACGGGAGTCAGATTATTTTCATTAAACCCCTCACTCAACAGCATACGTTCTCCCCCCTCTCTTTGCCCGTCACGACCTCACGGAAGAAAGAAAAAGACCCCCCGGCTCACGCTGTAGAAGAAGCTGAGCAAGTGGGGGCTTTCTGGGACAGCTGTAGAAGAAGCTGAACGAGTGGGATTTCTCCGGGGAGCTGTAGATAAAAATGACCAGGTGGAGCATCAGATAAGTGAATCAAGTATGTCCTTATAGACCTCCGGGGAATTTGCCCCCTCTACCTGTTCGACTATTTCACCATTATTAAAAATTATCACTCCGGGCAGAACGTCAATACCATACCTCATGGCTATGTCAGGGGACTGCTCGGTATCTACTGCTACAAACCGGACATGATCGCAGTATTCTTCGGCAAGCTCCTCTATTATTCCTTCAAAGGCACGGCTGCGGGCATCAAGATATTCAAAAAAGAAGGTCAGAACTGTCCCTCTTTCAATACGTTCGTCAAAATCGTAGGAATCTGCATATGTTATTTCACCGCTCACCAAAAGCACCTCCTTTATACTATTCGGAATGTGGACTTGCGGCACTGTAAGGAGTGTGGAGTGTGGAGTCAGGAATGCTTGCCCGAAAACACTATTACTGAAACACCTCTGCACCTTATTACGGCATATTTCGCAAAAAAATCATGATATCATTGTTATACGATTTTCAGTCCCACAATGCCTTTCATGGTGCACCGTCAAGCCTTGTACGCAAAGCAAGCGCTGCCTTACCTACAAAAGGAAGCAGACCCTGACGGAAGGTGACTGCATATGATATACCCATTATCACAAGTATCAGATTGCTCAGGGCTATTGCTATTGTGATAAGTACGGTCAGGATAATACCAAAGGCAGGGATCATCATAAGCACCAGGGACAAAAGAAAATCCAGAATATACAGCACCATATAAAAGACGCACAAAACACCGCCCTGTATAGTATGAAAGCGCAGGTCGGGGTTGTTCTTCTCAACAGAAAAGTGTCCGATTATGAAAAGCACACCAATATATGAGATCACCGACAAAAACCTTATATTACCATTATTCTCTTCCATAGTCCATGCATACTCCCTATAAAAATATATCATACTCATCATTTTATACCATTATGATAAAAAAATCAACAATTATCCGACAAAACAGCCACACTACACTTGAAGAGTAATGTCCGCAGAGGGTCGGAAGAATAAGCTCCTCCGGCTTGCGGTCGATAGTGCTTTAGTTTCAGAAGCTTTAAAGCAACACCGCCGGCGTGCCGCCGGTGTCAATTCGCGCCGGCGTGCCTCCGGTGTCAGCTCGCGGTGCGTGCCCGCACTGGGCAATTCGCGTAATCGTTCGCTCCGCTCACTCTGCACTCATAAGAAAACTTAATAAGCCGCGATCGTTATTTATTGTATACGATCTTTCCGTCTGCCTGTCAA
>CADCGS010000207.1:0-509 GCA_902801055.1 uncultured Ruminococcus sp.
TGATAACGGTATATCCGCTGTAGATGAGATCAATTACGCAAATGAACTCGGTATGGAAGTCGTTGTAACTGATCATCACAAGCCCCTCGATATTCTTCCTAATGCTGTCGCCGTTGTGGATCCTCACAGGATAGACGAAACAAGCCCATTTCATGATTACTGCGGTGCAGGTCTTGCATTGAAGCTCATTACTGCGCTTGAGGGTAATGATGTATTTATTATGGAAAATTATTCTGATCTCGCAGCGATCGGTACGGTTGCTGATATCGTTCCGCTAAAAAATGAAAACCGCAGTATCGTCAAGACAGGACTTATTAATCTTGAAAATTCGGAACGTGTCGGAATCAATGAACTGATATCAAAGGCAGAAATAGGGGATATTACAGCCGGCGCCCTGGGCTTTAAGATCGGCCCGAGAATAAACGCATCCGGCCGTCTCGGTTCCCCGGAGGATGCTCTTTCGCTGCTGCTGACCGAAGATCCTGATACAGCATCGAAAAAAGCAGAGC
>CADCGS010000207.1:528-4327 GCA_902801055.1 uncultured Ruminococcus sp.
GAAATACATAATTCTTTAAAGTATCTATTTTCTTCTCTTCCTATTGCAAAAAGACAAAGCATAGAAGGAGATATTTTCAAGGAAGCTGAAAGAATTCTTGAAGAAAATCCCCAGATCGCCAACAGCCGTATCCTTGTATTGTCATCTCCCGGATGGAATCCCGGTGTGATCGGGATAGTGTCATCCAGAATAACAGAAAAGTATGGAAAACCTTCAATATTGATCGCCGAGGAGGATAATGTCTGTAAGGCCTCCGGGCGAAGCGTCGAGGGCTTTTCGCTTGTGGATGCTGTGTTTGAATGCAGCAGTCTGCTTGAAAAATTCTCTAGGCGTACAGGTCGCAAGGTTTTTCAAAGTCTCCATAATAGTTCCTCCTGTTTTAGCGATTATTAGCTGTTTCCTTCGTCTTTTAAGTGCCAGCCTTAATATAAATCTCATAGGGCACATCATCCTGATCTTCGATGGTATAATGGCCCGTCAACTCCATAGACTGCTGACCTTTGCCGTTCTTGGTAGTCTGAATATTCAGGCCGCCGGTGGACAGCGCGTTCAAGACTTACTATGATGAAATTCTTTACTACACCAGAAGAATTTCCTTATGAAGAAGGGACACTTCTGGATTTTGCTTTTACTCTGGATCAGAATACATATCAGGGCAAAAACAGTATATCCTTTATTATCAAGGATATCAGGCTCAGCGAAAGGGATTTTGATACCGAGAGCATTATGCTCGCTGTTCAGGATTATGAGCTCTACCGTAGCGGGATACTCAAAAAGCATCTTTGCTCAGAGCTTCCTTCAAGAGAAGATTTCAAGCTGATATATGTTTTTTTGCAAAGAAGCAAACGCCGGCAATTTACGATAGATTCTTTTTTATATGATTTCAGAAGATTTCTGGAAAAAATACAGCCCGGAGTATCTCTTTTCAGTATTTTCAAGATACTGATCATCCTTGATATAATGAATGAGCTTCACCTTATTGAATATAAAAGAAGTTCATCAGATCTTTATGTCAGCATACGCGATGTTGTCGGTAAGGTGGATATAAGGGCGTCGGGAATATTGAGAAAATTAAAGGAGGATATAAAAAATGCCTGAAAAAACAAAATACTATCAGGATTATCATGAGCTTGTACAGCTTATGAAGGAAAGCGACCATAATTATAATTTTGAGCTGATAGATAAAGCGTATCAATTTGCAAATGAAATGCACGGCGATCAGCGCAGAGCTTCAGGAATACCGTATATCCTTCATCCTACTACAGTGGCGTGTATTCTTGTAGAGCTGGGAATGGATTCCGAATCTATTGCAGCTGCCCTTCTTCATGATGTAGTCGAGGATACCCCGGTCACTCTCGAGGAGGTTACAAAAAAATTCGGTTCACAGATAGCTATTCTTATCGACGGCGTAACAAAACTCGGTAAGATACCATATTCCTCCCGTGAGGAACAGCAGGCTGAAAATATCAGGAAAATGCTGATAGCTATGTCAAACGATATCCGGGTTATCATTATAAAGCTTGCCGACAGGCTCCATAATATGCGTACCATAGAATGTATGAAAGAGCAGCACCGCCGTGATAAGGCTCTCGAAGTCATGGAGGTATATGCCCCAATTGCCCACAGGCTTGGTATCCGTGCAATAAAGGAGGAACTGGAGGATCTTTCCATACGTTATCTTGATCCGGTCGGATACGGCGAAATAGAAAAGCAGCTTGCTCTGAAAAGCCGCGATCGTCTGAATTTTGTATCAGATATAAAACAGCAGCTTTATGACAGGCTAAAGGACGAGATCTCAAATGTATATATCGAAGGCCGCGTAAAAAGTATTCATGGTATATATAGTTGAAAGCGTAGCTGACTGCTATAACGTGCTCGGCGTAGTTCATGATCTTTTCAAGCCGCTGCCGAACCGTTTCAAGGATTATATTTCCACACCTAAGCCGAATATGTATCAGTCTCTGCATACAACGGTCATAGGCAAGGAGGGTATTCCTTTTGAAATCCAGATAAGAACATGGGAAATGCATTATACCGCCGAATACGGTATTGCCGCTCACTGGAAATACAAGGAGGGTATCACAAAGAAAAACTCCCTCGACGACCGTCTGGCATGGATACGCAAAATGCTCGAAAATCAGAGCGACAACGATTCTACCGATATTGTCCGTACAATAAAAATGGATCTTATCCCGGAGGAGGTATTTGTATTTACCCCGAAGGGAGATGTGCTCAGTCTGCCGAACGGCGCTACGGTCATAGACGTCGCATATGCTATACACAGTGAAGTCGGCAACCGTATGATCGGAGCTAAGGTGGACAGACGTATCGTCCCGATAGATTATAAGGTCAAAACCGGCGAAATAGTCGAAATAATGACCACAAAGGAAAGCGGAGGACCAAAGCGTGACTGGCTTAATATCGTCCGCACAAGTGAAGCCCGCAGCAAAATACGTCTTTGGTTCAAGAGGGAAAAGCGTGACGAAAATATAGTTGAGGGTAAAGCTCAGCTCGAAGCAGAATTCAGACGTCTCAACATCAATATTCCGGATAAGGATCTTCCGGAATTCCTCACCGATGTAATGCACCGTCAGAACTGCAATACGCTTGATGACTTCTATGCTTCTATAGGCTACGGAGGTATACAGCTGTGGAGGATACTGCCCAAGCTAAAGGAAGAATATTTCAAGAAATATACAGTCAGTGAACAGCCGTCTGTGGTCGTACTCAAAGAGCCTGTACCGAAAAAGAAGGTAAGCAGCGGCGTAAATATCGAGGGAATAGATGATTGTCTTATCAAGTATTCCCGCTGCTGTAATCCGCTTCCCGGGGATGAGATCATCGGTTTCATCACAAGAGGATACGGTGTCTCCATACACAAAAGAAACTGTTCCAATGTACCCAAGGATATCGCTCATGCATTCGAGCCGGAACGTTGGGTCAAAGCAGAATGGGCAGATAATATCGCAAACGAGACTTTCAAGGCAACTCTGCGTATTACTGCGACCGACAGGACAGGTCTGCTTGCAGATATTACAAATCAGCTGTCCATTATGCATATATTTATTCATAACCTTAATTCCCGTGAGGGTAAAAACGGAATTGCCATGGTTGAGGTCAGCGTGACTGTAAACGGAATAAATCATCTTAAAATGCTTATCAGCCGTCTCGGCGGAATAAATGGCATTATTTCTATAGAACGTAACTGAACTGTGACAGAGGAGAGAAAAAATGAAAGCTGTGATTCAAAGAGTATCCGGATGTTCAGTAACTGTAGAAGGACAGCTTGCCGGAGCAATAGATAAAGGATTTCTGATACTGCTCGGAATAGAAAAGGACGATAACGAAAATGATGCAAAAAAGCTTGCATCAAAGATATCCGTTCTGCGTGTATTTACCGATGAAAACGATAAGATGAACCTGTCCCTGAAAGATATAGACGGAGAGGTTCTTGTTGTATCGAATTTTACACTTTGCGCTGACTGCCGTCACGGCAGACGTCCGGATTTTATGGCTGCCGCCCGTCCGGAGCAGGCAGAGCCGCTTTATAATTATTTTTGTCAGTGTATGAGTGAAAATGGCATCAGAAAAACTGAAAAGGGCATTTTCGGAGCGGATATGAAGGTATCACTTCTCAATGACGGCCCTGTTACCATTATCATTGATTCCCGCGATCTTGCAGGCTAAGGAGAGTGCAGCTGAAATGATAAAAGTAGAAAAATACCCCTTAGGTGAACTGGAAGCAAATTGTTTTTTTGTGAAGCTATAAAATATACTTATTATAATAATAATGATGTTA
>CADCGS010000208.1 GCA_902801055.1 uncultured Ruminococcus sp.
CGCTATATAAATATTGCGTATGATCTCTGCCTTGTCTGCAAGATGCGGCAAAGTACGCTGGAAGTCTCTTTTTTCAAGCTTCTTTTTGATTTTTTTCCTGCGAACTTCTTTTATCACTTTTTCTGTAAAAGAAGTTGGAATCGTATTATTTTCAAAAACAAACTGGATCTTGTCCGCGTAATGGTCATAAAAATACGCACTGAGCTCTTTTGTGAACTGATGGAATTTCAAAACCAGAATATCGTGCACCGGATCACATTTTTCCAGAACATACCGGGAGAAAGTATCGATATTCTCTTCTTTCCAGGGCTGCTGTTTCTCCATGACAGTTTCTGGAAGAACAATCTTCCGCTTTATATTTTTATTGGCAGAATAATCGATCCACTCCAGATCACCCGGGTCATCATGAAGAATGATATTGAGAAGAACTTCCGGTGCGTCTATTCTGTCTGCCTCAATAAATCTCTTTCTGTATTCCGGATCATCATATTTCATTACAAATTTTATCTTGTCGGGTGAGGTGAGATAATATCCCCTCAAACCATCCTCGGCGGGTGCTTTGCTGTTGTTGGTCACCTTATTCCAAAGGCTCTGGTTCACTGTGACTTTGCTTTCGCCTTGTGCAGCGCTGATGGCAGCCTCGCGGAATTTTTCCTCGTCCTTTTCGCCTATGATGCCATATGGGGTGTCAAGGATATAGGTATATCTGATATTGTCTCCGCTGACGAAGGCTGAGCCGTCGGCTTTTGTGATATTGACAGCCGCCGCGACAGAATGATGATCGCCTGCTATGCCGAGAAACTCGGTCTTGTAGCCATCTGCCGAGGAAACGCTGACATTTCCGCCGCTGTAGACCCCGTCAACCTTATCTCCGGCGAAATTCTCACCGAAAACGCTGTCGAAGCTGCCTGCTGCGCCCGCGCCGACTGCGCCGAAAACTACCATCGAAGCTGCCACAGCCGCCGCGATAAGAATAGTTCTTTTTTTGCCGCGTCTTTTGATTTTGCGGGAGGATGTTTTTCCTGAATTTTCCTGTGCATTTAATTTTTCTCTGAATAATTTCTTTACATTATCGGTATTGACATCGGGATCTCCGATTATAGTTTTTTCATCGACCTGTCCGATATCCTTATCAAGATGGTCATAGATATTTTTTGTTTTCATTTCAGTAACCCCTTTCCGTAAGAAAAGCTTTAAGCTTTGTGCGTCCGCGCTTGATTTTAGATTTAACTGCTTCAAGCTTCATTGACATGACCTCTGCGATTTTCGGTGCGGTCTGGTAGTAGTAGTAGTACCGCAGAAGTATTTCCCTGTCGGGTTCGCCGAAGCTGTTCATAGCATCCGTCAGATCCTTTTGCAGAGTCTGATTATCGAGATTATCGGATATCGAATATTCATCCGCAAGTACAACATCGTCGATATCCAGCACCTCGCCGTGTCGTGAGGTACTCCGCATTTTATCCTTAGCGCGGCTTTTGGTGATGCTTGCGAGATATCCGCGCAGGCTGCCCTCCCTGACCTTATCCGAATGATTCCACAGTACAAGAAACACATCAGCCGCAGTTTCTTCGATATCGGCAGTGCTCAGGTTCCCTCGTGAGACATTATAGATTATCGCAGCCACGTAGGGCGTGAAGCGCTCCATTATTTCCTCGATCGCCGACTCATCATGGTTTCTCAGTCCCTGTATCAGTTCGTTTTCAGTCATTTTCATCATCCTCTCGCAGACGGAAGCTTTTTCTGTATCAGGCAGTTCTTTGTTTTGTGCCTTCATTATTATAAACGCACACTCCTACGGAAAAGGTCTGCTTCCTTGAAAATTTTTTTTCATCAATTACATAATATCACAATTCACTGCAATATGTAAGCCCCCCTCTGGGGCTTTGCCCCAGACCTGCCCGGGCTACTCGCCCCGGGTCTCGCCTGCCGGCTCGGTCGGCGCTTCTCAGCCTGCGGCTGAGAGGTGTCCACCGGACACCCGCGCCCTCGCCAGGGAGCAAGCTCCCTGGAC
>CADCGS010000209.1 GCA_902801055.1 uncultured Ruminococcus sp.
GCCGTCGATCTTGTCGGAGTTGCCCTGCATAGAAAGCATTATGGAAAACAGATTCGCAGTTTCAGACTGTATGGAAAGCGGATAGCTGACCATAGTGTCCTCCTGCATCTTATCGATGTACTTCTGAAACCCCGTGGAAAGAGACAGGATGAGGGCTATGCCTATGATCCCGATAAGGTCTATATCCATCTGAGGAAGAAGAGTTCCTCCGGTCCGGTCAGCCTGATGCCTTCAGACACCGAATTTGCATGGGAGTTGTATGTAAACTCCGTTCTCATCCGCTGGAGAACGGCTCCTGTTATCGAATCCGGATATGTCCGGTCAGCATAAGGTCTGTCGCCTCTTATGCTGCCTGCCAGCATGAAGCAGCTTCCGGCTCCCGCGTCCTCTCCTCTAAGCAGGTCTCTCAGCATGTCTTCATACACGCCGATCGTCCTGTCTGTGTATGGTATCTTCCGCGGCACGTTCATGGTCCCGGAAGTGACCGCGTATCCCCTGATCGAATCGCTGAAGATTATCCCCGACTCACCTATGCGGCTCATGAGGTCTATCATAGGCGCGAAGCTGTCATACACATTCACCGGGACCTGTCTCTCATATACCTTATGGGATCTGATGCTCCCGAAGCCCCAGTTCTCACCTATCTCCGCATCTTCAGCGGAGCGCAGTATATCGATCAGCACAGCTGTTGTATCCGGCTGGCCGGCGGCCATTTCACGGTCATCTTTCCCGGTTATTGTGAGCCGGATATAGGACATGATCTCTTCGATCTCTTCGGCGCTGAGGAATTTTCTGTCCGGCTCCGGCGGATCTATCAGAGCAAAAAACGGTTCAAGAAGACCCCTTATCTCCCGGAGGATCTCTTCAGGCATCCCGTATTCTTTCTCCGACGCCGATATCATGTCAGCTATCTGTTTCATGTGTCCGAAGAACAGATACCTCATGTACAGCCCCGAGTCCACCCCGAGCCTGAGCTGCAGCGCGATATCACGGCTGGTATTTAGTATTTTTTCAGGCTCCGGCGGAACAGCCACATGTGCGAGGACGGCTTCTTTTTGTAGTCGCGCGGACGTGTAAGCACCACGATATTTTTACCGCAAATACCCTCGGCAAAGCGGAGCGGAATCGAGTCGGAAATACCGCCGTCAAGGTACTTTCTGCCGTCGATCTCAACTACGCGCGAGACCATAGGCATTGAGGCTGATGCGCGTATCCATTCGTAACAGTAATCGTCTACCTCGTCAATGCGCTGATAGCGCGGCAAGCCTGTTTCTACGTCAGTTGCTACAACATAAAACTGCATTGGATTTTCCGAGAACGCCCGCTTGTCGAACGGGTCTAACCTATCGGGAATGTCGTGATAGCAAAACTGAGCTCCGAACAGATCGCCCGTCTTTTTAAGCGAGCGGAACGAGCAGTACTTGGGCTCCTTGCAGAATTTCAGGTTGTAGCGCAGCACGCGCCCGGGCTGCCTTGATTTATAGTTGCAGCCGAACGCCGCTCCCGCCGAAACGCCCGTAAGCGCCTCAAACTCAATGCCCTGCTCCATAAGGACGTCGATAACGCCCGCGGTGAAAATGCCCTGCATCGCGCCGCCCTCAAGGACAAGACCGATATTTTTATTTTCCATAATACCTATCCTTTTTGTTTGTTTTCAAGGTGCTGCTTTATTTTATCAAAGGTCACGCCGTATTTTTCGGCGATATCCTTTGCGTAGCTTTTTTGTTATTACAATTTATCCAAAGGCGCGCTTCCTGCCGCGTGGCGGCTTTTATGTTCAAGGTGCTGCTTTATTTTATCAAAGGTCACGCCGTATTTTTCGGCGATATCCTTTGCGTAGCTTACGCCCTGAGGCGGCATTACCGCAACCTTAAAGCTCCTTTCGCCGTGCTGAACGCCCGTTACAAGGCTCTCAACGCGGCTTTCGCCCTCGACCGAGCCGTTTAGCTCGTCAAGGCTGCGCGCAAGCTCGTGCATATGGGTGTTAAAAATGCACCTAACGCCCAGATACCGCATTGCCTTTACAACGTCCTTGGCTATAAAAAGTCCCTCGGCAACGCTTGTTGTGGCAAGGCTCTCGTTGAGCAGCATGAAGCTGCGCGAGGTGGCAACGTCGAAAATCTCGGAAAGGCGCTTGCTCTCCTCGCCCAGTCTGCCCAAATCCACGGTGTCGTTTTCATCAGCCGGGAAGTGCGTAAACATGTTGTCGCAAGGGCTTATCACCGCTTTTTCGGCAGGTACGTACACGCCCCACTGAGCCATCATCAT
>CADCGS010000210.1 GCA_902801055.1 uncultured Ruminococcus sp.
AGAGTGCCATAATTATCCCTCACTTTCTTTGATAGCCTGCGAAAGATCGGCAAGGATATCGTCAATATTTTCGATACCTATTGAAAGTCTGATAAGACCGTCGGTAATGCCTACCTTTTGACGCACCTCGTAGGGGATAGAAGCGTGGGTCATGCTTGCCGGGTGGCATACAAGGCTTTCCACACCGCCGAGACTTTCCGCAAGGGCAACAAGCTTCAAGGACTTGAAGAATTTTTTGATATCGTAGTTTTCATAAAGCTCAAAGGATATCATCACGCCGCCGTTTTTAGCCTGACGCTTATTGATATCATAGCCCTGTGCATCCGGCAGTCCGGGATAATATACTTTCTTTACAGCCTTATGACTGCTGAGGAATTCCGCCGCCTTCTGAGCATTTTCCACATGGCGGTCAAGACGGACACCGAGAGTTTTTATTCCCCTGATAAGCAGGAAGCTGTCAAACGGACCGAGAACGCCTCCGGTCGAATTCTGGATAAAGGCGATCTGACGGGCGAGCCTTTCATCATTGACAACAACAGCCAAGAGAAAGAGGTCGCTGCAGATACGGCGTCATAAATGTATTATCCACAATTGACAGGATATCATGCTTTGCCGCAAGACGGGCAACTGCACCGATATCTGTGACAGTGAGCAGCGGATTAGCCGGACTTTCGATAAGTATTGCCTTTACTTCGGGAGTTATTTTCGTTTCAAGCTCTGCAATATTCGTCGTATCCTCAATGGAATAGCCAATTCCGAAATGATTGAAAACCTTATCAAGCACGCGGAATGTTCCGCCGTAAACATTGCTTGAAATAATGATCTTATCGCCGGTATTGAATAAGCTGAGTACCGCTGTGATCGCCGCCATGCCGGAGGCAAAGGCAAAGCCTGCGCTGCCTCCTTCAAGCTCTGCGATAAGAGCTTCAAGCGCTGCGCGGGTGGGGTTGCCTGTGCGGGAATATTCCCACTTCGGCGTTTCTCCTATACCGCTTTGTTCGTATGTAGAAGTCTGATAGATAGGCACATTGACTGCCTTTGTATATTCGTCTCCGTATATGCCCCCATGAATAAGGGCAGATTCGATATTTTTATATTCTGACATAATAATTGCTCCTTTTCGTATTATTTATGAATCATAGAAATGCTGTCCGCCGTCCGTTACAAGACGTTCTGTTTGTGGATATTCATATATAGCTTTGTTTTCGGCATTCGCTTCAAGATAAGAAACAAATTCGCGGGCATACCATTTTGCCATTGCAAGATCGTGCATACGGTAATAACCGCAGTTTTCCGGAGAGGTGCCGGGCACATTCTGCACATTTTCCACAGAGCTGAATGCTCCCAGAATAAGATCATATATCTCCCGCGGTTCCCTGCCGCCCTTGAGGATCAGATAAAAGCCCGTAAGACAACCCATGGGTCCCCAGTAAATGACCTCGTCCTTCCAGTATTCATTATTACGCAGCCATGTCGCAATTATATGCTCAAGCGAATGCATAGCCGCAGTACCAATAACAGGCTCCCGGTTAGGTCTTTTCAGCCTGATATCATAGGTCGTGACAGAATAGCTGCCCAGATGATCGACCCGGCTCGTAAAAATTCCGGGCACGATGCGCGTATGGTCTACCGAAAAGCTCTTTATAAGTTCCATCAGACTGCCTCCCTTGATTCAATATATCTTTTCAAATCGAGCGCAAGATCTGTTTTCTCCCACGGCAGCTTTACATCTGTTCTGCCGAAATGACCATAAGATGCAGTCTGTGCATATATCGGTCTTTGCAGCTCAAATCTTCTGATTATGCCCGACGGTCTGAGATCGACAGTATTTTCGACCGCTCTTCTGATAAGATCATCCGATACCTTTCCTGTGCCGAAGGTATTTACAAGCACCGATACAGGATGGGCAACACCGATCGCATAAGCTATCTGTATTTCAGCCTTCTCTGCAAGACCGGCTGAAACGATATTTTTTGCAATATATCTTGCTGCATAGGCTGCGCTGCGGTCAACCTTTGTCGGG
>CADCGS010000211.1:0-1511 GCA_902801055.1 uncultured Ruminococcus sp.
TGCAGCATTTTGTTCATGATATACGCTGTTTTTTCGCTGTATACCTGCACGGGATCGTCGGTATACTCATAGAGGGTCGTACCATTTTTATCGGTGATCTTCCGTACACAAGAGGGAGCGAGATAAACGCCCTTTGCCGCAAAGGCGCTGTAATAGCCCGCCAGCTCTATGGGAGAGAGGCCGGCATAGGTGTATCCCAGAGCGACGTTGCCGATGACCTCGTCCTCACCGGACATGACGGCCTTGCTGTACTCATAATCAAGCGGCATCTGAAAGCGATCGATCATCAGCTTCACCGCGTCGTTTACACCGTAGTCATGCAGAATCTGCACGGGTATGGTATTCAGCGACAACCGAAGCGCCTGAGCGACCGTCACAGGCTTTTCGGAATATGAACCGTTGGCGTTCTGAGGCCAGTCGGTCATCTTTCCGTCAGCGCCCTCGATCTGCTTATAGGGCTTGTCTGTATATACGCTCGACCAGTTGAGCAGTCCGCTGTCCATAGCAGGGGCATATACGCACAGAGGCTTCAGGGTAGAATAAGGCGCCTGCCGCTCCGTACTGAGATTCAGATAGTTTCCTTCTTCATCTTTTTCATCACTGCTGTAGCACGCGATCAAATGACCACGGTTATCTGTAACAGCGGCGCCGCAGGGAATGTCGGCGACCTCGCTGTTCTTGACGGCACGCGCCAAATTATCGGCGACCTTTGTATCCAGAAAGGTTTCTATCTGACAGCCGGATAACAGCTTTTTCGCTTCTTCATCAGGGAGATCCTTACCCTCAGAAAGGATCTGTGCAGCCTGAGTCAGCGCCGCGTCCACATATGCCTTGTAGACAGGTTCTACGGCTCCGTTCGTGATATCCGAGGCATTCAACTGCGCAATAGCGTCGCCGCTGATATCAAGAACAGAAACAGCGTCATTGCCGCATCCGCTCATGATGCTGCCAGTCATAATTATGTAGCACATCAATATAAGAAAGGCTGATACCCTTTTCAAATGCATATGATCCTCCGTTTTACGGAATAAATAAACGATTCAATCTATGGCTGAATATACAACGATTGTGAATCATTAAATAATATTATCATTATATAGCAGGGCAATGGCTAAATTATTCGAATATAGAATTATTGACGTGAGAATGTGATGATACGTCAACAAACTACTCAAACACCAGTAATATAAGTTGCTGAAATTGCTTAATCCGGTATCAAGATCGTCTTCTACTTCCAAATCCAGATTATAAGGGTATTGTGCTTTTTCAACAATGATTATTTGGAAATCAGAGCATAGTATTAGCACGCATCAATATTCTTCTTAACGATTCAAATTATACGCATTTCTCAGTAACATTTACTATAATACAAAGCTATTGTCCTTTACGGTATCTAACTTTGACTTTTGCGGTTTTTGACTGTAAAACCTCTTTGATACAATCGCTTTTAAACTTATCAAACCGGTGTTTTTTGCTTCTCCCGTATCCAATCATATAATCACAGAGATGTA
>CADCGS010000211.1:1527-2148 GCA_902801055.1 uncultured Ruminococcus sp.
GATGTAGTGCGGCGATAATAAATGACAGATATACAAACAATACAGCAAACAGTTTCATAAGGCTCATGATCTCGCTTTCGCTCACAAATATATTACCTACGGTAAAGCCTATGAGCACAGCAACAAAATTGATCGTACTCGTTATGAGAGTAGTGATAAAATCTACAGAATCATTCTTATAGTCCAATCTGTATTTCAATTCCAGCAATTCATTTCTCAGTTCCTCCCTTGGCCTGTCGTTGAGAAATATCATATACTCTGTCTTTACGTCTGTTATCGTCATGTGTCTGCATGTTTGGCGCTTTCCTATTTCCTTGTTGACAAAACTGTAGAAGTAGTTATATTACATTAGATCCTCCCTCTTTTTCTAATCCTGAATGATCGGTATTATAATAAGTACCCGACAGTAAAATCCTGTTGCAGCTCCAATTTGATATCTTCCAGCTGTTTTAGGGATAAATGCAGCTTATACGCGATCTCCTCATCAAAATATTGCAGGATATATCCTTTGCAAACGGCATATTTAATGAAGCTGAGTCGGGAGATAAAATCATATAGTTCAATAGAACAAAACACATCGTCTGCCGCGATATAGGTTGACAGCATTGTTTCCTCACTATC
>CADCGS010000212.1 GCA_902801055.1 uncultured Ruminococcus sp.
TACGTTTTAGCGAAGAAATTTTGAGTACTCAACAATTATTAATTTTTAAGTCTTAAGTTTTCAGTATTCATTTAGAAAATCCTGACACAGTAAACTGAAAACTTAAGACTTAAAACTTAAAAATGAATAATACAAAGCAAAAATCCCGACACTTGCGTGTCAGGATTTTCGCTTTGGTGCGAGTGATGGGACTTGAACCCATACGTCGTGAGACACACGCCCCTCAAACGTGCCTGTCTGCCTATTCCAGCACACTCGCAAATATTTGTTTTTGACAACGAAGAAAATTATATATCATATTCATCGATTTGTCAAGTGTTTTTTTGCAATTTCTTTTGTAATTCTGAAAAAGCTTTCAGTTTTTAACAGCCAGAATAAGAAATAAGCCGTAATTCAGCTTTTTCATTATGCCAATCCCCTTTGGTATGCTGTCAGTATTCTGGGCTTAGCTTTTTATTATGCTAATCCCCCTGGTATGCTGTCAGTATTCGGGATACCCTTGTATAATGGATAAAGATTTGATATAATGATTTCAGCACAGCGCAGCAATATGCATTAATCGCCCCGTGAGGGTACGTCTGAGGAGGAAAAAAGAAATGGAATTAATCAAGAGCTTTTCTGTAGATCATACGCGGATCATTCCCGGTATTTTTACGAGCAGAGCGGACAAGCTCGGTGACTACTCGGTCACGACCTACGATATAAGGCTTAAAAGACCTAACCGTGAACCGGCTATTGATACCGCGGCTATGCATTCGCTTGAACATATTATTGCCACCGGTCTGCGCAACGACCCCGATTGGAAGGATGAGGTCGTATACTGGGGGCCTATGGGCTGTCTTACAGGCTTCTATCTCATACTAAAGGGCTGCCGCCCGCCCCGGGAGCTTTATGGGCTGATGCTGAGATCATTCAGAGCCGTAGCTGATGTGCAGGAGGTGCCCGGTGCAACTCCCGCGAATTGCGGAAACTACCATATGCACAGCCTTGAAATGGCAAAATGGTATGCAGAAGAGTTTGCTGCCTATCTCGAAGAAAATGCAGACAACAGCGCTATCTATGAATATCCTGAGACAGAGCGCCTTGTGACGGAGGATGGTCAGCACTTCTACGATTCGTGACCGCAGCTTTCCGATAACTGTATCGGGCTTTAGAAATGCATTAATATTTTATATAATTAAGGCAACACCGCACAAAGAGCGCCTATCGGCTTAGCACCACATCTGCTTGCACTTTTTCCGTCATTCCGCACAAAACTCGCTTGATAACCGTCAGGTTAAAAAAACGGGATGCCCTGTTATTCAGGATATCCCGTTTTGCATATTTCCGGCAATACTGCGGGGCATTACCTCAGCAAAGCTGTATCTGTGTCTTGTCCGGCAGTATATTTGAAATGTTGATCATATCACATTTATTCTATATATACTATGGCGATATGTGATATTTTCTGCTGTATGCCATCCGGTCATGCTGTCATATTATTCTGCTGCCGGCAAGCGTCACGGATGTGATATCCTCCGGCGCAATGCTTATCCAGTCCTTTTCAGTAAAGTAAAGGAGCATGATCTCAACGCTTCCGTCGTCGTTTTCCTTCCAGCTCCCGATATCAGGAGTACCGTATACAATCTTGCCGGAGGAAAGCTTTATTTCAAAGGAATTGTTTGTAAGATATTCTCTGAGACTGCTGTACCATTTGTTGCTGGCTGTATTTCCTTCGGTATAGTCAAACGGGCTTGTATCTCCCTTGCAGACTATCCTGAGTTGAGAATTGAATGTTCCCGCGTCTATTTTTTCAATGCTTGCGCTGACCTCGGAATATTTATGGCCGTTCCATGAATCTCCGTCATCACTCTTGGGTGAGAAGGAATTTTCCTTTATTTCAAGCTGCGTATGCTCAATAGGCTTGTAATTGAGCTTGCATGAGCCGTTTATGTCAACAGCCTCACAGTTTATCCTGGCGATGCAGTAGAAGATCTTTGTATTCGTTCCGTCGCTGTCAAAATGTCTTACGATATATTCGCCCTCGCATTTATTTTTTACAGCAGCGCTGAGCTTTTCGGCTACGCTGTCAACAAGGGCTGTGTTTTTGCTCTGATATTCAAAGCCATTTCTGCCGTATGCAAGGATACATTCTGCGTCATAGCCCTCGTCGAT
>CADCGS010000213.1:0-1102 GCA_902801055.1 uncultured Ruminococcus sp.
GCCCGAAGCAAAGGCAAAGCCTGCCTTTCCGCCTTCAAGCTCTGCGATAAGCGCCTCGAGTGCTGCACGGGTAGGATTGCCTGTACGGGAGTATTCCCACTTCGGTGTTTCGCCAAGACCGCTCTGTTCGTATGTAGAGGTTTGATAGATCGGCACATTGACCGCCTTTGTATATTCATCTCCGTAAATCCCCCCGTGAATAAGGGCTGATTCGATATTTTTATATTCTGACATAATGACTTTCCTCCTGTTATTTATGAATCAAAGAAATGCTGTCCGTCATCTGTGACAAGACGCTCTGTTTTCGGATAATTGAAAATAATATCGTTGCCGGAATTTTCTTCAAGATAATCTGCAAATCTTTTTGCATACCATTTTGCCATTCCGAGATTGTGCAGAAGATAATTCCCACAGTTTTCCGGCGAAGTGCCGGGAACGCTCTGATAGGCTTGTACCTCTCTGAAAGCGCTGAGAATAAGATCATATATTTCCTGCGGAGAACGGCTGCCCTTGAGTATCAGGTAAAAGCCTGTCAGACAGCCCATCGGTCCCCAGTAAATGACTTCATCCTTCCACTGCGGATCATTGCGAAGAAAGGTCGCTATGATATGCTCCAGCGAATGCATGGCCGCCGCATCTATTGCAGGTTCCTTGTTTGGTCTTGTAAGCCTTATATCGTAGGTTGTGATAATGCTGTCACCGACTGTATCCGTCCGGCTTGTAAAAATCCCGGGAACGATATATCTGTGATCGACTGAAAAGCTTGCGATAAGTTCCATCAGACTGCCTCCTTTGTGTGATATTCAATATATCTTTTTAGCTCGATGGCAAGATCGGTTTTCTCCCACGGCAGGTCAATATCTGTTCTGCCGAAATGACCGTAGGATGCCGTCTGACCGTATATCGGTCTTTGCAGGTCAAATCTTTCAATGATGCCGGACGGTCTGAGGTCAATCGTATTTTCAACAGCCTGTCTGATAAGATCATCAGATACCTTGCCTGTTCCGAAGGTATCAACAAGAACAGATACAGGTGAAGCAACACCGATAGCATAGGCAAGCTGGATTTCCGCCTTATCGGCAAGACCTGCCGCAACAATGTT
>CADCGS010000213.1:1217-2815 GCA_902801055.1 uncultured Ruminococcus sp.
GGAAAATGCTCCGCCGCCGTGAGCCGCCGCTCCGCCGTAGGTATCAACAATAATTTTTCTGCCGGTCAGTCCGCTGTCACCGACAGGACCGCCGATAACAAATCTTCCTGTAGGATTTATCAGTATTTTGTAATCATCATCTCTCCACTTTTTCGGAAGTGTCGGGCGGATAACGTATTTTATCAGGTCTTTTCTTATCTGCTCCTGTATGATATCCGGATCATGCTGTGTTGAAATAAGAATAGTATCGATCCCGACAGGCTTTCCATTTTCATATTTAACGGAAACCTGAGTTTTTCCGTCAGGTCTGAGATAGGGGAGAGTGCCGTTTTCTCTGACTTCCGTAAGATTTCTTGAAAGCTTATGGGCAAGGGAAATAGCAATAGGCATCAGCTCCTCCGTTTCATTGACGGCATAGCCGAACATCATGCCCTGATCTCCTGCGCCTATATCCGCTTTATCTTCACCTCTGTGTTCAAGAGCATCGTCAACACCCTGTGCGATATCGGGCGACTGTTTATCAATGAGCAGGATTATTTCTGCGGAATGACCGTCAAAGCCAAGCTCCGGACGGTCATAGCCGATACGGTTGATGGTATCTCTGACCGTCTTTTCGATATCCACAATGCCTTTGGAGGAAACCTCTCCGGCAAGCACTACTGTATTATTCTTGACTACCGTTTCAACTGCCACACGGGAGTTTTTGTCCTGCTTCAGATAAGCGTCAAGTATTGCGTCTGATATCATATCACACACCTTGTCGGGGTGTCCTTTTGTAACTGATTCTGATGTAAAAATATAATTCCTCATTTTCCCTTATCTCCTTCAATATTTTTTCAATTCTGATTCGCAAATTCATTTTCTGCTGAATTAAGCAAAATCGGCTCCGGCGGCTCGCCGGTCTTCCTTATAGGCAAGCATAAAATGTATATTTTCAAATGCCTTTATACCGTCGTCTCTGTCCTCAAAGTAATGCTGCTGTATCATCTGCGGCGTTTCGTGATCCTCTATTTCAAAGCCGTATCTGTCAAGTGACCTTTGTATCCGCACGGCACAGCTGACTTATTTTTCTGATGGTCTGCTCGAATACCGGCAAAGTAAGATAATATGACACGCCTAAAATGGCAAAGAATGTCGGAACATCGGGGTCATAGCCCGCATCGAGCAAAACCTGTGTCATATCGTCCTTTGAAAAATCTATCGGAACGAAGGTCAGATTTTTCGGGATATTCCATTCCAGTTCCCTTATTCTTTCACGCTTGTACCTGCCTGTATCGGGATGATCAAGCTCAAATATCTTTATCTTTGGATCATCGTTTCTGAACGCAAAGGTATCCATACCTGCACCGCAGATAACATACTGACAGCTATCATACATACCGGAAAATTCAGCAAGCTTCTGTTCTGCAAATGCTATGCGCGAAAGCGGGATAGGTGCGATATAGCGGTTCAGTTTAGGGAATATGCGTTCTGTTTCAAAATCCTCATTTCCGGAAGCTCCGGCAAGCTCAAAATCATTCTGTATCAGCTGACCTATTTCTTCAAATTCCTCCTTGCCCATCAGGTCGTATGCAAGGTAATCATCGAAGATCTTCTTT